>JBEBXX010000246.1:0-4757 GCA_040391435.1 Aureliella helgolandensis
GCCAGCCAACCCTGCCCTCGACGCTGCTGGAAATCGATCACATCGTCGGGCCGGGGGGCATCGCCCCCACGCCAGACTCCCTGGGCGGACTGCTCAATCGTCGCGATGTAGCGCTCGACAACTGGGCCCCGCCTCAATTGGAAACTCAGCGGTTCGCGCGCCAGGATGTGGGCGGGCCGTTGGCGGCCGGACAAGTCGAACTGCCCAAGCCGGCGTTTCAGCAGCGCATCGATCGACTCAAGGACCAGCAACTGCAAGACGACTCGTGGCTGGCCCCGCAGACGGAACTGGCGATCGAACGCGGCCTGGAGTTCTTAGCTAAACATCAACGTCCAGATGGCTCGTGGCGACTGCAAGATTTCGACACGCCCGTTTTGATCCGCAGCGACACGGCCGCCACTGGTCTAGCGCTGCTGGCGTTTCAGGGAGCCGGCTATACGCACAATCAATTCAAGTACGCGGGGGCAGTTAGTAAAGCCATTGATTTTTTGGTGCGGCATCAGCAGCCCAATGGAGATCTGTATATTCCACAGAATCCCGCCTCTGATCAAAATGCATGGCTCTATTCCCACGCGATCGCTGCCCTGGCATTGAGCGAAGCGGTGGGAATGACCCAGGACGATCAGCTCCGCCCGGCGGCTCAGCGGGCCATCGATTTTATGGTTGCCAGCCAAGATCCGCAGTTGGGTGGCTGGCGCTATCGTCCCGGCGTCGGAGCCGATACGAGCGTGACCGGATGGTTCATGATGGCCTTCAAGAGCGGCCAACTGGCCGGTTTAAATGTTCCTCAGCAAAGTTTCGACGCCATTGAAAAGTATGTCGTTGCGAGCCAGAGTTCGCCCGAGCAACCGCACTTATATCGCTACAACCCATTTGCAGCCAATACACCCCAGCAGCGACACGGCTTGGTGCCGACTTCGGTCATGACCAGCGTTGGTCTGCTGATGCGATTGTACTTCGGCTGGCAGCGCGACCGACCGGAAATGATGGCCGGTGCCGATCACCTGCTCGCTCACCCGCCTCAAAACGGAAGCCTGTCTGCCAGCCGCCGCGACACCTATTATTGGTACTATGCAACGCAGGTCATGTTTCACATGCGCGGCGCGCGGTGGAAGGCCTGGCACGACACGCTGTATCCCCTGTTGCTCAATAGTCAAATTGTCGAAGGCGAGATGGCTGGAAGCTGGGACCCGAACTATCCAACTCCCGATCTGTGGGCGCGCTACGGCGGCCGCCTATACGTCACCACGCTCAACCTGTTGTCACTGGAAGTCAGCTACCGTCACTTGCCACTCTACGAAGCGACCAGCCAATAGACAGGCTTGCGTGTGGCCGGAGAATTGCCGAGTAGTGGTTCCAGTGGCGAATCCACTGGTCGGTTGATTAGTGAGTCCACTCGCTGCGGTTTACCAATGCCGCAAAAATCTTGCTAAACTGAGCGGTCGTTCTTGTTACGTCACCTCACCTTGCGCGAGTCCCACCATGCAGACCTGTTTTTCCCGAGTTGTGTTAGCTGTCACGCTGTCGCTGGCCTCATCCAGTTGCTGGGCCCAGGAGTCCGCGCCCGATGCGTCCCAGACCATTCGAGCCACCATTGACGATACCGGCCCCGGCTGGCGCGCGCTGGGCGAACAGGACTTCACGCAGGTCAACAGCGCGCCGGATACCTGGTCGTGTAAGGACGGCGTGCTGCACTGCACGGGAAAACCCGTCAGTGTCATGAGAACCACCGAGCAGGTCGGCAACTTTGAGTTGGTGGTCGAGTGGATGCACGAGAAGCCGGCCGGCAATTCTGGAGTCTTCGTGTGGACTACGCCCGAATCGATCAAGGAGCTGACGCAGGCTGGCAAGCCGGGCTTGCCGGCCGGTATCGAAGTTCAAATTCTCGATCACGGTTATACCGAGATGGTCGCCAAGCAGGGCGGGGCCACCGACTGGTTCGGCACCAACGGCGATGTGTTTGCTGTGCGAGTTAAGATGACTCCCTTTCCACCCTTGTCTCCCGATGGCTCGCGCAGCTTTCCGCGAAAGCACCTAGCCAAGGGGCATGGAAACTGGAATCAGTACTATATTCGCGCGATCAACGGCGAGGTGCGATTGTGGGTCAACGGAGAAGAGGTCTCCGGCGGAACAGACATCGAGCCCTCGCGCGGCTACCTGTGCTTGGAGAGCGAAGGCTCGCCGATCCAATTCCGCAAGCTGCGCATCCGTGAACTGCCATAGGTCGCATTCCTCATTACCCAGCCAAGCAGTTATTCTTAGCTCGATGCTTATGCCGATGCCGCTGCTTTGCGCTGGCAGCGTGGGCAGAAGAACGTCGAGCGTTGAGCCTGCACGATGCGGTGGATGACGCCCGCGCGACAGGTCGCGCAGGCTTGCCCGGCGCGGTCGTACACCAGATGGTAGTTTTGATAGCCTCCCGGATCGTTGAGCGTGTTGCGGTAGGTGCCATCGGATAGTGTCGAGCCTTCGTGCTCGATGGCTTCGAGCAGGATGGCCTGCATCGCCGCGTGCAGTCGCGCTAGCTTTATCCGGCTCAGTGACGCAGCGGGCTGTTGAGGGTGAATGCGGGCGACGTGGAGCATCTCGGACGCGTACAAGTTGCCAACTCCGGCTACCAAGCTCTGATCTAGCAAAGCCACTTTTACCGGCCGCTGCGTGGCTTTCAAACGCTGCGAAAATTCGACCACGTCGATGGCTAACGCATCCGGCCCCAATCTTCCCTCGACGATGCGAGCTTGGATTTCGCCATTGCGCAGCAATTCTACGGTGCCCAGTCCGCGACGGTCCCAAAATTGTAGACGCAGTCTAGGCGCGTCTGCAAAGTCGATCTGCAGGCGCACGTGCTCGGCGCTGGGCGGCTGCTCGATAGCCACCAGCCCGGTCATTTTTGGCTGCAGGATCAAGGCCCAATCGCAGGTGTGGATCAGCACGCGTTTGCCCAACCGCGAGACGTGCGTGACTGCCTTGCTCTGCAATCTGGCGGCGATAGCGGATAGGCTAGGTTTGATAACGATTGGCCGATAGCGACACTCGGGCTGGCTGACCGACTCGATCGTGCGGCCGACGATGCGCGCAATGCCGCGACACATAGTTTCGACTTCAGGCAGTTCAGGCATCGCTCGCGTCACTCGTAGGTGGGCTGCCGATCGGCTGGCGCCCACTGGCCAGATCCACAGCGATAGGTTGCGTATTGGCAGCGGGCGGCGGGGCGAAGTCGGCGGGGGAGCCGGCGGCTGCAGTGGCCGGTGAGCCGGTGGCTGCGGCTGTGCTCAGCACGAACTTATCTCGATCCAAATTGATCAATTCGCGCTGTAGAATGCTCAGCAGCGTTTGCAACATGGCGACCACCATCGGTCCTACTACAATTCCGATCGGTCCCAGCGACTGCACGCCGCCGAGCACGCTCAGCAACGCGAGCAGCGGATGCAGTTGCGATTGACCGTGCAATACCACAGCCTTGACCACATTGTCGATAGTTCCGACCACCAACACGCCCCACGCGGCCAACAAGCCTGCCGTCCACATGTGGTCGTTCATGGCTAGGTAGACGCAGACCGGAATCCAAATGATGGCCGGTCCGACGAAGGGGACCATGGCGAAGGTCGTAGTCAACATGACCAATAGGGCTAGGTATTCCATTCCCGCAAAGTAAAAGCCGATTCCGGCGGTCAGCCCCTGAGCGACCGCGGAGAGGATCGTGGCCATCACGACCGCGCGGCTGATACGGTCGAATTCCAGCAGCAGCTCTTGTTCGTACGTGTCATCAAGCGGGCTCAAGTGCATAATGCTGCGAAGCATAGCGGGGCCGTCGACTAAGAAGAAGAAAACGGTCACGATCATGATCACCGTGCCGAAGATCAACTTGGCGATGAAGGAGCCGGTGGCACCGGTCAGCGACAGCAGGCGTGGCCGCACATAGGTGATGGCATGGTCGATATAGGATTTGACCTTCTCGCGATCTGGGTTGACGGCATCGCGTAGGAAAGCCATCGCGGTGCCGCCCAGGAGCGCCGTGCGCAAGGCGCTAAATTTTGCTCGCAGGTCGACGGCCAACTTGGCGGCACCAAAATCCTCCTCGCTTGGCTGGCCCACTTGTTCGGATAATTCGATCAGTTCATCGAAGCGTGCATCGAAGACTCCAGGTGTTTCCGCGTGCACCGCCGCTTTGGTATGCAGCAGCGTCTGCGTGGTCCGCTCGCCGATCTGGCGCAGCTTGGCATTCTCGTCGCTGACCACCGAGTCGGCAGTGTTCTTGGCAATGTCGTCGATCTCCTCGCTGATTACATTGAGCTGCTCAACGTACGGAGGCATGTGCAGCCCCAGCGAGGCTCGCAATTGAGAGAATCGCAAGGCCACCGTCTGCGCATCGTTCTGCTCCAGTAGCCTCAAGCCCTGCATGGCAGAGACTGTGCTGACGACGGCAATCGGTAGCAGCATCGTCAGCAGGATCAGCAGCGTGGTGATCGCCGCCGAAACCCGCTCGCGCTGGCCAGTCATCTCGAGCACCCAGCGGTGCAGCGGCCGAAACACAACTACCAAAACCGTTGCTAAGAAGACCGGGATGAAGAACCCAATCAAGACTTTGTAAAATAGCAAACCTATAAAGACAATGATTGCGATGAGCACCGCGAATGAAATAAGACGTGCCATAGTTTCGTCAAGTGAAATGGTTGGGAAGTGCAGTCGTTGAATTGGTCCAGAGCGAGCGGGCCTCTTGTAGGCTAAACCCGGCTGGGACTGCTATGACCACTTGC
>JBEBXX010000247.1:0-4738 GCA_040391435.1 Aureliella helgolandensis
TCAAAGTAGTCGTCGATTACCCAGACGAAATTGAAGAGGAGCGCATCCTTACGCTGCACAGTCAGCAGATCGATTTGAATCACCGCTTGGCAACCGAGATCGATACGATTACCTCGCCCGAGGAGATCATGCAGCAGATGAAGACCAATGCGGCGATTCGAATTGAACCGCCACTGGTGCAGTACATCAATCGCCTGGTGCGACTCACTCGCAATTGGCCGGCCTTCTATCTAGGTGCCTCACCGCGAGCCGGCTTGGCGCTGATGCAGGGAGCGCGAACGTTGGCCGCTTTTCGCGGACGCGATTTTGCCACGCCCGATGATGTGGTCGACATTGCGCTGCCCGCTCTGCGGCACCGCGTAATATTGACGGCCGAAGCCGAGGTCGAAGGGCTCAAGGCCGACGACCAGTTGCGTCAATTGCTGCGGAGCATCGAAGTTCCGCGCGGTTCGTAAACGAGAAACTCCTTGCATGAATCCAGACGCATTGCCAAGTGAAGGGCCAGTTGAACCGTTCTCGATACTGCAGTGGGGACTCACGCCCTGGCTGTTGCTGTTGTTGTGCCTGCTACCGCTGGTGCTGTTGATGGTCGTGGCCCGCGTCTACCCCACTCGCCGCATGATCGGCTTAGCCGCGCTACCGCTGTTGTTTTCGCTCCCCACCCCCTGGTTGCCCAGTTGGTGGATCAGCGGTGTGGCTGTCGTAGGTCTAGGTTTGTTGCTGATCGTTGCGATCGATCTGCTTACGCTGCCGCGGCCCGGCAGTATCCAAGTTCAGCGGCTGATGCCGCGCGTCGCCTCGCTGGGCAATCGGCAACCGGTCGAACTGACGATCGACAACACCAGTCGGCATGCGCTCCAGTTGCATGTGGCCGACGATGCGGCTCAGGGCTTGGCGATCGAACCGGCCGTTCATCGCTTGCGTATTTTGCCCGGCAAGCGAACGATTGTTGCACAGGCCTTCGTTCCGCATCGCCGTGGAGCCTTTGAGCTTGAGCACGTTTACGCGCATTTGTTTAGTCGCTGGCAGCTCTGGCTTAAGCAACACGCCTACGACTGCCGCGGCCCGCTGCATGTCTATCCCGACATCAAGCAAATCGGCGAATACGCGCTGCTGGCGCGGACCAATCGACTCAGTCAGATTGGAGTCCGACGCACTCGGCGGCCCGGCCAAGACAACAACTTCGAACGCCTACGCGACTACCAATCGGATGACAACTACAAGCATATCGACTGGCGCGCATCGGCGCGGCGGCAAAAGCTGACCGTCAAACAGTTTCAGACCGATCAGAGTCAACGAGTGATCTTTCTGCTGGACTGCGGCCGCATGATGACCAATGAGTACCAGCAACTGAGCCTGCTGGATTACGCGCTCAACAGTGTTCTGATGCTCAGCTACGTGGCGCTGGCTCAAGGCGACTCAGTGGGCATGCTCTGTTTCTCCGACCGCATCCACGCATATGTGCCGCCGGCCGGGGGCAAACGCCACATGAATCGCCTGCTGCATGCGGGCTTTGACCAATTCCCACACCTGGTCCATTCACGCTTCGACGAGGCCTTCCTATATCTCTCAACCCACTGTCGCCGCCGCTCGCTAGTAGTCCTGATCACCAACGTCATCGACCAGGTCAACGCCAGCCAAATTGAGAGCTACATGGGGAATCTAGTAGGTCGCCATGTGCCGCTGCTGGTGCTGGCCCGCGACCATCGCATTTTCGAAGCGGCGGACAACCCTGCCTCGGATGCCAAGGCCATGTATCGCACCGCGGCCGCTAGTCAGCTATTGACATGGCGCGATCAGGTGATCCGTGGCATGAAGGCTCGAGGAGGCCTGGCCTTGGACGTCTTCCCCGAACAGATGACGACTCCCTTGGTCAACCAGTACCTGGAGATCAAGGCCAGGCACATGTTGTAGCCAAGTCAGGCAACCCCAAATTGCCGGTTTGGCTCAGCCTTGGTAATATGAGGCCATGCGAAAAGGAATTGCGGTATCACCCGGTGTGACCATTGGCACAGCTTACTGTATCCACGAAGTGTTTGTGGATGCGGAAGAGGGTGGTGTGCTTCAACCTCATCAACTGGCCGGCGAGCTGGCTAGGTTCGAGAACGCCCGCAAGCGCTCGATCGAAGACTTGCAATTGTTGCAGTCCAAGGTGCAGCAGCAGGTGGGCAAGGAGGCGGCCGCCATTTTCGCTGTGCACGAATCGATCCTGCACGATCCGATCCTAGTCGGCAAGGTGCGGAGTTGGATTCAAGATCGGCAACTCTCAGCGCAAGCCGCTCTGGCCCAACTGCTGGAATACTTCAAGGGCGTCTTCGATGGCTCAGATGATCAGTACCTGCAAGAGCGATTCGCCGATATCCGCGACGTGGTAATCCGCTTGACCGGCTATTTGAGCGAAGCCCTGCAAAGGGATTCCAAAATATTTCGCGGTCCGACCATCGTCGTGGCAGATGAACTGCTGCCCAGTCAAGTTGTCGTGTTGGGAGACAAACCGGTCCATGGCTTCGTGACTCAAGCCGGCAGCCAGACCAGCCACGCGGCGATCATCGCCCGTAGTCGTGGCATCCCGGCGGTCAGCGGTGTGACGGGAATTTTGCGGCAGACCAAAACCGGCGACACGCTGATTGTCGACGGCCGCGAGGGGCTGGTGATCGTGAATCCAACGCCTGAAGTTCTCAAAGCCTACCGCAAACTAGAGCGCGAATTTTTTGACTTGCGCGATCAACTGGCGGATAACCGCGATAATCCCGCGTGCACCAAGGATGGCATCCCGCTCGAACTTCTCGCCAACATCAACGGTCTGGCCGATGCCCAAGCCGCTGTCGCCATGGGCGCTTCAGGGATCGGATTATTCCGCACCGAATATTTGTATTTGACCCATGCCAGCATCCCAGGCGAAGAGGAGCAGTTGGCCATTTATCGCGATGTACTAGCGGCCAGTCCCAATCATCCGGTCACAATTCGCACGCTGGATATTGGGGGCGACAAGACCGTTCCATTTCTGGGGCGGGGGCAGCATGAGGCCAACCCCTTCATGGGCTGGCGCAGTATTCGACTGTCGTTTGAGCACCCCAATTTTTTCCTCACCCAGCTCCGCGCCATTCTGCGGGCTGGTGCCGCTGCCCCCTCCGACGGCTCCCATGTACATTCGGATGCATTGCCCCGCGTGCATATTATGTTCCCGATGGTGACCAACGTCGAAGAGCTGCGACGATTGCGATCCTTCGTGCGTCGCGCTGAGCGGCAACTGCGTGAAGACAACATCCCGTTTGCCCAAGCTGCTTTCGGCATGATGCTCGAAGTTCCAGCGGCGGCGGTGATGATCGATCACTTCCTGCCCGCCATCGATTTCGTATCCATCGGCTCCAACGACTTAATCCAGTACATGATGGCCGCAGATCGCGACAACCCTAAAGTGAGCTATCTCTGCCAGCCGCTCTCGCCGGCTGTGATCCGCGTGCTGGCGCGAGTCGTCGAGGCGTGCAATTTGGCCAAATGCCCGGTCACGCTGTGCGGCGAAATGGCGGGCGAACCACAGGCCTTTGTGTTGCTGCTGGGAATGGGATTGCGGCGGTTCAGCATGAGTCGTGCACTCGTGCCGTCGATTAAAGAGCTGGACACGCATTACACCATACCACAGGCCGAGGCCCTGCTCGGCCGGGCGCAGCGAGAGAAGTCCACACGCAAAATCCAAAAGATGCTAACCACGGAACTGCTCAAGCTGGCCCCCAATCTAAAACCGATCTTGATGCAGTAGCTGAGCATTGGTCTGACTGGCAGAGGTTCATCTTTGTCCGTTTAAGCCCCAGTTACGGTCGCAGTACTGGCTTCTGTAGCCTACTGCCCAGCTCGGCCAATCCAACAACGATAGTAAGAGAACCCCTCGGTGAACGCCGCCAAAAACTCACTCCAACCACCGCTGCCGCCAACTGTCACCCCCGTTGCCATTGGTCCGCTGCGATGCGGTTTCCCAGAGAATCCGCTGCTAATCATCGCCGGCCCGTGTGTGCTCGAAACGCGCGACTTGGCCTTGGGCATCGCCCAGCGCTGCCAACAGATCACGCACAAGCTCGGCTTGTCCTACGTTTTCAAAGCTTCGTTTGATAAAGCCAATCGCACTAGCGCTACTGCGGAACGCGGCTTGGGGATCGACGCGGGCCTGCGAATTCTGGAGGAGATTAACACGCAATTGGGCATTCCGGTAACCACCGACATCCATCTTCCCGAGCAGGCGGCCGCGGCGGGCCAAGTCTGCGATCTCCTGCAAATCCCCGCCTTTCTCGCGCGGCAGACCGACCTGCTGCTGGCCGCTGCCGCGACAGGCAAGCCGGTGAATGTGAAGAAGGGTCAGTTCATGGCCCCGAGCGATATGCAGTTTGTGCTAGGCAAACTTCAAACCGCCCAGGCGGCTGGAGTGCTGCTGTGCGAGCGCGGCACATTTTTCGGCTATGGCCGCCTGGTCAACGACATGCAGGCTCTGCCCCACATGCGCAGTTGGGGCGTGCCGGTCGTGTTCGACGCGACCCATTCGGTGCAACAACCCGGCAGTCTCGTTGGCGCGACGGGGGGCAATCGGCACATGGTCTGGCCGCTGGCCCGAGCCGCAGTGGCGGTCGGCGTCGATGCCATATTCTTGGAAACTCACCCCGATCCCGACCAATCTCCCAGCGATGCCGCGAACATGATCCCGCTGGATAACGTAGAACTATTGCTCACCCAACTTAAACAACTGTCC
>JBEBXX010000248.1:0-4734 GCA_040391435.1 Aureliella helgolandensis
CTTTCTCGTCGGCTTTCTTGTCGTCGGCTTTCTTGTCGTCGGCTTTCTTGTCGTCAGATTTCTTGTCGTCAGATTTCTTGTCGTCAGCGGCATCATGCGCCGGACGATCACGGAACTCCCACTTGGGTGAACCCTCCGGATCCTGGGCATGCGGAGACTTGCCCAGTGCAAAATCCTCGGCCGTGCGTCCGAGCGCTTTCCAATAGTCTGCCGGCTTACTTATGAAACCATAGAAGCTCGGGTAGAAATCGTCGACGTAGCTCACGTCCGCCTGTTTAGGTACTGGCTGCTCCGTTAAGAAATAAGCCGCGTTGACGATCATTCTCCGCAAGTCTTCGCTCACGAAGTCGACCGACGCACCACCCGTCGTGCAGAAAGATCTTCCCGTGCCACTGCCATTGGGTCGCTGGTATGTGTGCAGCCAAGCAAAGGCCTGAGTGGGGCTGTTCTTCTCACCTTTGACGATGGCCGAGTCGGGGTCGAGCGATTCCGTCACCGCGGCGCGCATGAGAATTTGATCGGCATCGGTCAAGTGGCTCACCGTGTAGACATCCGAGGGGCAGAAGACATCTGCGACACCATTCAAGATGGCATGGGACACTTGACCTTGCAGCAGCACGCCACGCGCCCCTTGCACCTTGTGCTGCCCGTGGTGAGCGACCCAAGTCTCTCCCAAAATTTTCAAACCAAAGTCGTCATACGGCAGCCCGCCAAAGTCGCCATCACCTTTGAAGGCGTGCGTCGCGGTTCGCAAGCCTATGACGGGCTTGCCCGCATTCAGAAAGTCTGCGATGTGCTTAGCGGCCTCGACATTCGGATTGCGAAAACGCGTGCCAATGATCACCAGGTCGGCTGAGTCGAGCGCATCGAGCCCACGCAGTCCCTGGGCATTGTTGGGGTCGATGTAGTCCGCATCATCTGGACCCCATGCGAACAGCACTGTGCAGCGGAAGCCGTGGCGCTGGCTGAGGATTTTGCCCAGCATGGGCATCGTCACTTCGGATCGATACTCCTCGTCTCCGGCGACCAATACGATATGTTTGGGCGAGTTGTTTTCGTGGGCTTCAAACACCAATCGATCGGCGGCGTTCAGTGATGCAGGCAAGGGCCCCAAAATCAAGACCGCCAGCGCGGCCACTAGAAATCTCTGGATGTTCATAACGAATCGGTCTCGTGGAAAGGTGGGCGTCGAGGATCGATCTATCATACTACAAAATCGCCAGCGGATTGCGCGGTTGCTCCAGCGTACCCCGCGTCACGCCCACGCGATTCATGGCTTTTAAATGCCGCCAAACGGCGTCTCCAGCGATTTTACCATCCAACAGTTGCCGGTACATGTGCACTAGCTCGACCACTTCCTCGGCCGGCGCGTCGCGCAGCAGCTCGATGCGGAAATGCTCAATACCCAGTGCCTGCAGTGGTGCTACCGCCTCGGCTCCACTTTGTGCCGTGGAATTGTAAAGCGTGTTGCGGCAGCCAATATCCGCCTGCAAGACATGCTCCGCCCCCACGCGATCGCGCAATTGCACCTGATGTCGATCGCACGGACGTCCACAGTCGGACTTGTTCTTGCCAGGACTCAACACACTGCAGAACACGCAGTGCTCCATATGGAACATGGGCATGTGTTGATGGATGATTACCTCCAGCCAGCCGCTCGGGACATGCTCTGCCAACTCACACAACTGATCGCGATTCAAATCGTACGACGCTGCAACGCGCGACGCCCCCCACCGCTTCAATTGCTCAGCAGTAAGTGGATTGGTCACATTCAGCGAAAAATCTACGGCAAATGGAATTTGATTATCTCGGCAGAATTTTAGCGCAGACAAGTTGCGAACCAGCCAACTGTCCGCCGATTGCTTGGCCAGCGCTAAGAATAAACCGTCCTCGCCCGGCTTGTGAATTCGCAGCGTGGCCAAGGCGATATGTGCCTCGAACTGACGAGCCATCTGCACCGCTTCGCGATACTGCCGAATGTCTTGGAACTCAGCGATCACATCCTTTTCACCCGATTGCAGCACCACCTGTAGCTGAGTCAGAGAGCGACACAGGATGCGCAGCGTAGCGGTGCGTGCGGGATCTGCGGTGCCTACTGTCCACTGCGAGGTGGCTTGTTCTGCGGGACCCGCGCTGGAGACCTCCGCGAGCATCTTGGCCGACTGCTCGCCAGCCGCGCAGGCCAGCGGCTGCGTGACCCGGACCTCTTCCAAACGCTGCACCAACTCATGGCGCAATGTGCCCAGAACGCTCAGCGGCACCATCGGCAGGCCATCGATTTCGGCCGTCAGCTCATGCAAGCGATAGATCGTTCCGCCTAAGCGCGAGAATTGTTCGCGCAGCGTATCCACATTCAGCGGATGCTTCCGCGCCGCTTCGGCAACGTGTTCGCTGTGCAATGTCTGCGGAGGTGCATCCGCCACACGCACCTCGAGGGTCACCGGCATTCCGACGCCGGTCGTTACGTGAATCGTGATGGGGACGCGTTTGACGGGGTCGGCCACATCGAATGTTTTCCTCAAGCGGCGCGTTAGGCGTGGATCGTCGGTCTTCCACAGCTTGACTCCGCTCGCCACCTGCTTGTCCAGCAAAGCCCCGCGCTGCAGCACGATAATAGTCTCGCCCTGATCGACCCGGTCCACGCGCCGATCGTCCTGGTACAGCTCGTAGACTCGCCCGCCAATTTCGGTGCCGCCAAAGCGATCGCCCGAGAGCACGATGCCATCGCCCACGGCCAGTGGTGCGGAGAGCAGTGTCTTGAGAGCGTCGCCGCGCGTATCCAGGATCGACCCGATCAGCACGCCGCGCTTTGCGCTGCTTAGGCCGGGGACGAGCTGCTTGTGGTCGCAGCCCTCGAGCCAGCCTGGCGAAAAGCCGCGCGAAAAACTCAGCTCCAGCTCTCGCTGCTGCTCTTCATCCAATCGTCTGTGCTCACCCGCCAGAGCCGCATCGATGGCGCGCCGATAATGTCCGCAGGTGTTGGCGACGTATTCAGGAGTCTTGAGTCGGCCTTCGATCTTCAGCGAACAGACGCCAGCCGCAATTAGCTCGGGGACCAGATCGTGAGCTGCCAGATCTTGCGGACTGAGCAAGTACTTAACCTCCCCTAGGTCGCGCTCCTGGCCATCGCAGATTATTTCATAGGGCAGGCGGCAGGCCTGTGCGCACTGGCCGCGATTGGCGCTGCGTCCCCCCAGCGACTCACTGGTCAAACACTGGCCACTGTAGGCCACACACAGCGCTCCATGCACGAAGACCTCCAGCGGCATGCTCGTAGATGCCGAGATGCGGCGGATTTCTGCCAGGGACAGTTCGCGAGCCAGGACGACCCTTTGCACGCCCAATTCACGCACGGTCTCGATCGCAGCGGCATCGGTAAGAGTCATCTGAGTGCTGGCATGCACAACCATCGCCGGGCAGATCTCGCGAATCAGTCGGGCCACGCCCAAATCCTGAACCAAAACCGCATCGACGCCTGCCTCCGCCAACTGTCGAACGTTCTCTTCTAAACGGGGCAGCTCGTCGGTGAAAACCAGCGTGTTGAGCGTCACGTAGCCTAGCACGCCCTGGCGATGCAGCATTAGCATTAGCTGCGGCAGTTCGCGGACATGAAAGTTGGTAGCGCGCACTCGCGCGTTGAAGCCCGCATCGAGACCAAAATAGATTGCGTCCGCTCCATTCTCCACCGCGGCTCGCGCACACTCCCAATTTCCAGCAGGAGCTAGCAGTTCAATGGTCGACGGTTTTTGCATGAAGTCCTGCACAGAGTGAAACGCCATTAGATCGAAGTGAAAAGTGGAGCTAGCAAGCGAGAAACAGACTGCCACAGCCACTGACCGGCTGCGAGCAGCTCTCGAGCTTGAACCCAAGCCTTGGACTGGCAAAGTCTTATGTTCGCGATGCGCCTTGCCTGTTGATTCGATTATCCCTGCCAAACGCCAACAGTCGAGGGCTAAATACTGCAATTCGCCTGCGCCCGCCCGTCGACCTAAGCTGCATAGATGAACCCTAGCCCCACAAAATGGTCGCCCTACCCGCCAATCCTCATTGACGGTTCAATTAAACAAATTTAGAATCTGGGCACCGATGGTGGATGTAGCTCAGTTGGTAGAGCGCCGGATTGTGGTTCCGGTGGTCGCGGGTTCAAGTCCCGTCATCCACCCTGTTGGTTTTCTTTGCGATTGATCAAAAACGCGACATCTCGCAACTGCGAGGTGACTCATCTTCGTGTCTGCAAACGGTAGTACTACCGGATTCAGGTTATCTGGTTTATTTTGCCCGTGTCGGGCAAAAGTGCCGCTGCAGCATGGGCCAAGCGGTCAGCGCGCTTCTGGCCAAGCCCCACGTTCTCCGCTACGTCGTTCGCAGCTAGTGTGCCACATTAGCACTCTGGCTCGCTGTTGGCTGAACTCCCACTTCGTCAACGGCTGCCGCGGTCGGTCGCTGGCAGGGGAGTATTTTTTACCCTGCATTTTTAAACTGTAGTCTGCCAGGGGCGAACTCAGCGAGCATCGGTTGGCTGACCGTGCCGCACAGAGCCACGGTCCGTTGCCTGTTCGATGGTTAAAAAATGTGGTCGGATAGAAAATTGTCGGATAGAAAATGGCTGGTTAGAAAATTCAGCCATCTCGGGGCAGTATCCACCAGCGTGGCACGTCCGGCCGGCGGAGCTACACGAAGCTAGTCCTTCTCAGCCCGCAGCACCGATATAAAGGCTTCCTGTGGGATGTTGAC
>JBEBXX010000249.1:0-4685 GCA_040391435.1 Aureliella helgolandensis
TACGACAAGTCGCAGCACTACAGGGAGCCGCGACGCGGCCCAGTAACACTTCGGACCGTTTGGCAAAGCGTCGGGTTGAGGGCCTGTTAAAGCTACGACAAGTCGCAGCACTACAGGGAGCCGCGACGCGGCCCAGCAACACTTCGGACCGTTTAGCAAAGCGTAGGGTTGAGCGCCTGCTAAAGTTACGACAAGTCGCAGCACTACAGGGAGCCGCGACGCGGCCCAGTAACACTTCGGACCGTTTGGCAAAGCGTCGGGTTGAGGGCCTGTTAAAGCTACGACAAGTCGCAGCACTACAGGGAGCCGCGACGCGGCCCAGCAACACTTCGGACCGTTTAGCAAAGCGTAGGGTTGAGCGCCTGCTAAAGTTACGACAAGTCGCAGCACTACAAGGAGCCACGACGCGGCCCACAAGCTGCTTCCCCGCTTAACCCATCCTTGAACCTAACGCATTCTTGCAAAGCTTATAGCCGAACCACATTGCAGGACTGCGTATCGGGATCGAAGTGCAGCTCGGCCTCACCCTTTTCTAGCTGCCGCATCACGCTCTCAACGCGTCGATCAACGGAGGAATGATCCGTGCCGTCGCGTGTGACAAATTCCAGAACTATCGCAGCCAGCGTATGCGCTGCCAGCTCCGCGTGTGGGATTTTCATCGTAGGAGGCTAACGCTTTGTAAGGTACTTGCGAAGGGAAAGTCAGCGTAACTCTAGCTATTGTCGCGATAATCCACAATGACGCAGCCCATGTGCGGTATACTAGCAGCGTCAGAAGGCAGCATTCGCTATTAAACAAACAGCCGTGTGCTCATTGGCCGTGTGCTCATTGGCTGGGGCTGGACGTGAGTGCCGTGGTTCACGGCGAATAGGCCTTCGATCAATCCTTCTCTTACTCCCTCTTACTCCAGCGTCTTTTCACCGGCTGGAGGTTTTGGTGAGAGCGATGCCGCTTGGCTCGTCAGATCGACCGGCTGGGGTTTCCTGTCGCTCTATTTTAGGCCTGTTTCGCAGTGGACACAGGCCGATTTGTGCTCTGAAAAAATGGAAATACATGTTATGGCCAAGATACGCCATCGCACCTTTGAGATCTTTGACTTCTTGCTGGAAGCCAGCGATGCGCTGGCGTCCAAGTCCGCCGGCGTGACAACCTACGCCGTCGATCCGAGCCAGTGGAGCTTTCGGCAGCTCGACACCACGCTTAGACCTTCCGGCGTGATCCACGTTGCGTTCAAGCCAGTCCTGGACGGCGAACCCGCACCAAGCAGTGAGCTAGGCCGAGATTTGACCGAACTGGCCGAGCTATTGACCAATAATAGCCGGGTGCTGATCGACTTCGAGGGAGTGCCGGCTTTCGCTGCGGATGGAGTCATCAAGCTCAGTGAATTCGACAGCAAGCTTCGCAACAAGGGGAGTCGCATCGTGCTGTGCAATCTCCAGCCGGCCGTCCGCGAGACGTTTTTCTAACGCTGGACTGAGCGGGTTGTCTCAAGAAGCGGGTTCTCTTCAAGAAGCGGGTACTCTCAAAAGGTGTGTCAAAAATTAGCGATTGTGGACGCACCACGTCCCCCTACGTGCTATATTTGTTCAACTTGACACTTTTTGACTCTCCGTCAACAATTGATGTTTATGCACACCCTCGATCTGAAACCGCTCAGCCGAAAACAGCGAGAGCTCCAGCAGCGCGAGGCGCAGATCCTGGCGATGGCCCGGCCGATGCTGGTCCGCGATGGCTACGCGGGTCTGAGCATGGACCGCTTGGCCGTGCGCATGGAATATGCCAAGGGGACGCTGTACAACCATTTTCCGAATAAAGAGGAGATCGTCGCCGCGCTGGCCATTGAGTCGCTGGAATTGCGGCGGCAGATGTTCGAGCAGGCGTCGATCCTCGAGGCCGGTTCACGGCAGCGGATGATGGCGATCGGTGCTGCCTGCGAGAAGTACGCCACCGAATGTCGCCAACATTTCGCGGTGGAATTGATGCTCCGCCACTCGATCATCTGGGACAAAGCCTCGGAAGAGCGGCGGCAGTTAATTCGGACCTGTGAGTTGCGAGCGATGGGAGTGGTGGCCGGCGTAGTCCGCGATGCAGTGGCCAAGGGCGACCTGCACCTGCCCGAGATGACGCCCGAAGAGTTCGTGTTTGGATTTTGGTCTTTGACATTTGGCAGTCACGTATTGTCCGCCTCAAGCCCGTCGCTGCCGGACATTGGGATCGAGCATCCGCTGCGGAGCATTCGCTATCACGGCTGGACGCTGATTAACGGTTACGGCTGGCAGCCGCTGCTGAGCTTCGAAGAAACCGATCGTTGCATGACTGAGCTCGCTCAACGGATAACCACCGGTGCTCAACCCTGATTCGCCCGCTGTGGCCGACACTCTTTTTGCCCATAAACTGACCCCGCGTCATGTTTTGACGCGGCGAAGCAAACTAATGCTAGGCACCGCGGTCGCCCTCGCCGGCGCGACGGCCGGACTGCTGCTGTTGCCCGCGATGCAGGCCTATCTGCGGTCGCCATCAGCCTCCACGGCGGCTGATTCGCGTGCGGCTGATTCGCAAGCGGCTGACTCGACTGCGGCTGACTCGAGTGCGGCCGGTGCGAGTGCGTCCGGTGCGAGCTACGCGCGACCGCTGCTGGTGAGCGCCCTTCCCGTCGCTCAAGCAGGTCCCGCTTTTCTCAAGCAGCAATACACGGGAGTCGTGGCAGCCCGCAGGACGACTCAGTTGGCCGCCAAAACGCTGGGGCGGGTTGAAGAGTTGACCGTCGAACTGGGACACCGCGTCGAGGCCGGTCAGGTGCTAGTGCGTCTGGATCGCCAACAACTGCTTGCCGAGCGCGATGTAGTTACCGCCAACTTGACCGCTGCCCAAGCGCTGCTCGCGGAACTCGAATACGGCCCGCGCGACGAGGAACTCCAGCAGAGCCAAGCCCGCCTGAACGAGTTGCAGTCGTTGATGGAACTGCAGCAAGCCCAATTGATCCGCTCGGAGCAACTCGGCGGTTCTTCGGCGATTTCCAAACAAGAGCTCGACGAGAGCCGTTTCCAGACCGCTGCGGTCAAGGCACAACTGCGTGCGGCCGAGCACGCAGACGCGCTGCTGCAAGCCGGCACACGGTCAGAACGCATCGACGCGCAGTTAGCAATCGTGGCCGGTCTGACCGCCCAAATTCGCAACATCGATATCCAGCTCGAAGAGAAGCAGATCGTGGCACCTTATGCCGGGCACATTCAAGCTCGCTTTGTCGACGAGGGAGCTATCGTGGCGGCCGGCCAGCCGCTACTGGAGATCGCCGAGACCGATCAATTGGAAGTGCACGTTGGACTGCCCAGCGAATTGGCGGATAGTCTAGCGCGTGGTGCCGCGACCGAAGTCCTACAGGTTAGCGTCGGCCCCGAACACTTGAACACTCGCGTTGACCGCATCTCACCGACGATTCAATCCAACACGCGGACGCGCGAAGTAGTGCTCACGCTTGATCAGGGAGAGTACTTTCGGCCGGCCATAGGTAGCGCGGTCAGCGTCGAGTATCAGATTCCGGTCGAGGCGCAAGGCTTCTGGATCCCGACGGCTGCCTTGACGGCTGGTGAACGTGGCTTGTGGGGCGTTTTGGTGGCCGTTCCGCGGAGTGCAGACAAGTCGCACGATCCGCACTTGGCTACTCATACCATCGCCCGGCGACAGGTGGAATTGTTGCGGTCGCAAGCGGAGTGGTCGGAGGTGGTTGGGCCACTGGATGCTCAGGAGCTGTTGGTCGTCGAGGGTGTGCACCGCGTCGTGCCTGGACAAGCCGTGCGGGTGGCTGCGCCGCATGAATAACAGCCCCGGCTTGGTGTTGCAGTTCCTCCCTTTCGTACGTTTTTGGATGTTCCATGTCCACCCCTAGCATTGCGCATCGACATCCCGTCGGTCAGTTAGCGGCAAAATTCTACAGCGATCCTCGGCTGATCGCGTTGACATTGTTGTTAGCTGTCGCGTCGGGCGTGTCGTCGCTGTGGGTCCTACCGCGCATGGAAGATCCGTTGCTGACCGGTCGAGCGGCGCAGATTATCACGGTCTTTCCTGGAGCCGATGCCGCACGCGTCGAGGCGCTGGTAACGGAGAAAATTGAGCAGCAGTTGCTCGACATCCCGCAGATCAAACGCATGCGATCGCAAAGCCAGGCCGGCTCTTCGTTCATTGCAATCGAACTGCGCGACGAGGTCGACAACCCCAGTCCGATATGGTCGGACATCCGCGGCAAACTCGAGGATTCGATCAGTTTGCTCCCTGCCGGGGCGCTCCGCCCACGCTTTGATGAACTCGACATCGCCGCCTACGCCTGGATCGGCGCACTGGTGTGGGAGCGCAGCGACGCTGTGTCTGACGGCGTATTGCGCCGGCTAACTCGCGAATTGAAGGACGAACTCTACGCGCTGCCGGGAACGAAATCGGTCGAATTGTTTGGTGATCCGCTGGAACAGATCTTGGCCGAGATCGATCCCGACCGCGCGGCGGCAGCGGGCATTGCCGCTTCGATGATTGCTCGACAACTCACGCAGGGGGACGTTAAATCTTCGGCTGGTATGCTGCGCAGCACAAATTCGGAAGTGGTGGTCGAATTAGACAATCAATTCCGATCGCTGGAGGACATTCTCAATACTACGCTGTATACGGCGGTAGCGGGCCAGGCGCTGCGCCTAAGC
>JBEBXX010000250.1:0-4679 GCA_040391435.1 Aureliella helgolandensis
GCTGCTGATCTTGAGCCTCGGCTGTATTTTGGCCACCAGCGGTTGCCATTCGCTGCGCGCCCGGCGACAAACGCGCGAGTTGTCCGATGCGCGGCAAATTTCTCTGCGTGGCGCCGAGAAACTTCAGCAGCATAAACTCGACGAAGCGGAGTTGCTGTTTGCAGACGCGCTGCGTAGCAGTTCGGCCGACGAGCGGGCGCAGGCGGGCATGGCCGAGGTCCTGTGGCAGAGAAACGAGTCGCGAAAGGCCATCGCGCACATGAATCAAGCTGCAATTATCAGCGGCGGCAGCCCCGATTACTTGGTGCGCCTGGGCGAGATGAATCTGCAGCAAGGCAATCTGGAACAAGCCCTGCAGCAGGCCGATGCGGCACTCGATGCTCAGCGGCGGCATGCCGGCGCCTGGGCGCTGCGCGGTAGAGTGCTGCAGCAGCGCGGTGAACTGCAAGCCGCCATGAGCTGCTACCACCGCACGCTGAGCGAACAGCCCCACTGGCCCGAGGTACAAGTCGCTCTGGCCGAGATCTATCGCGAACTGGGCCGCCCACAGCGCGCCCTGGCTACGCTGGACTGCATGACCGATGGCAAGTCGGGCGAACAGATCAGCCCCCAAGCCTGGATGCTCAAAGGCCAAGCCCTGGCTGACCTAGGCGAGACCTCGGCCGCTAAGCAATGCTTGCGCAAGGCCTCGCTGCGCTGCCGCGATGAGGATACGCAGACCATGCTCGCGCTGGCCCAACTGCAAATGGAGTTCGGCGACTTTGTGGAGGCCCGCAATTGCCTAAGCCGCGTGTTCCATCACGACCCCTACAATCCCGGCGGCCTGCAAATGCAGACCATGCTGGATCGCAACTGGTCCTTGGCTCCACCCGCGAAGTTAGTAGGGTTTGCGCAACCTAGCCTGCCCGCTGAAGCAAATAAACCGCCAGAAAATTAGCCAGTTCTTGTGGTGGCAGCGTTTTAAATGCTATTCTTCGGTGGATGAAAGTCCGTACATTCCCGCTCCGCCTCCATCAATTTCACGCTGGCTCAGAAACGGCTAGCGATTCGAAGGCGAGCAGCATCGCATTGCGGAGACGCGTTATGAATACGCTACCGATCTCACCGAAACCGACCAGCCATCCTGTTGCTTCTGCAATCGATCCGGCGATCAAGAGCGTCCCGCCAGTAAACCCGGTGGCGGTGAACTTTGTCGAGCGTCGCAGTGGCCGCGTTCAGGCAGCGCCAAGTGAGCGGCGGCAGTTCACCAATTCGCACGTTAAGCTGTCACCTGAAGCGCGTGCGCTGGCAGAAGCCATCGACCGCTATAAAGCGGACAAGCGGCGGCGGTACATAACCTACGAAGAGATGCTCGAGGTTATCACGCAGCTTGGCTACCAAAAACAGACCTAGCTCCGACTCTTACAGCGGCGCACGATTGAGCTCGGTTTATTTATGAAATAAGCTTCCAGCCCGTCGATCAATAACGACAAGCCGGAAGTTTATGAAAAGCTTTCGCACGCGGTGCGCCACCGGCCATAGCCGGTCGCGACACACGCGGTGAAAGCGCTGAAGTCACGTGAACTTCAGGCTATTTGCCACTCTATTTTTCTTCTCCGCTGCCAACCGCTACCGGCTCTTCTTCAGCCTTGCGCTGTTCACCGCGGAACGTCAGACGCAGCGGTTTGCCGTCTTCCCCCTTGGCGACGTCGACCACAATCGTGTTGACACCCGTGAAGGCACCACGCAAGATTTCCTCGGCCAACGGATCCTCGATGCGCTGCTCCAGTGCGCGACGCAGCGGGCGCGCCCCGTAGTCTAGGTTGGCTCCCTTCTTGATCAGGAACTCCTTCGACTCGTCGGTCAGCTCCAGTTCGTAACCTCGATCATTCAAGCGCGATCGCACCTTGGACAGCTCGAAGTCGATAACCTTCTTAAGGTCCTCGTGGTTCAAGTGACGGAAGATGATAGTGTCGTCGAGCCGGTTGAGGAACTCGGGACGGAACACGCGTTCGATCTGGTCCATAACCCGAGCTTTCATGCTCTCGTAGGAACTATCGTCATCCGGCTTTTGGAAGCCGAAAGCGGATTCGTTCTTGATGGCATCGGCACCAGCGTTGGTAGTCAGGATCAAGATCACGTTGCGGAAGTCGACGTTGCGTCCGAACGAATCGGTCAAACGTCCCTCCTCCATAACCTGTAGCAACATGTTGAACACGTCGGGGTGCGCTTTTTCGATTTCGTCCAGCAGCACCACAGCGTAGGGGCGGCGACGGATCTTCTCCGTCAACTGACCACCTTCTTCGTAGCCGACGTAGCCCGGAGGGGCACCGATCAAGCGACTGATGTTGTGCTTCTCCATGTACTCGCTCATGTCGATGTGCACCAGCGCATCGGCGTCGCCGAACATGTACTCGGCCAACGCCTTGGCCAGCAACGTCTTACCGACGCCCGTGGGGCCGGCAAACACGAAGCAGCCCGTGGGCCGTCGCGGGTCCTTCAATCCACTGCGGCTGCGGCGGACCGCTTTGGCGACCGCTGCCACGGCCTGCTCTTGGCTGACGACCCGCTTGTGCAGCTCGCCTTCCATTTGCATCAGTCGTGCGCTGTCCTCGGTGCTCAGGCGCGTCAGTGGAATGCCGGTCATCTTGGAGACGACTTCGCAAATCACATCTTCGTCGACGATGCCATCGGTCTCGCGACTCTTTTCACGCCAATCGCGAGTGATCTCGTCTTTCTTCTTGCGCAGCTTGTCCGCCTTATCTCGCAGCGAAGCGGCTTTTTCAAAGTCTTGATTTGCGACCGCGTCCTCTTTGTCCTTGTTGAGTTTCTCGATGTCTTCATCGAGCTCCTTCAGATCTGGTGGCTTGGACATATTGCGCAGACGTATCCGCGCTCCGGCCTCATCGATGACATCGATGGCCTTGTCCGGCAGGCAGCGGGCCGTGATGTAGCGTTCGCTCATCTCGACCGCGGCCACGACCGCATCGTCGGTGAACTTGACGCGGTGGTGCTCCTCGTAGCGCTCGCGCAGTCCCTTGAGGATCTCGATCGTTTCGTCTTTGCTCGTAGGTTCGACGATGATCTCTTGGAACCGCCGAGCCAGCGCGTTGTCCTTTTCGATGTACTTGCGATACTCGTCCAAAGTCGTCGCACCGATGCACTGGATCTCGCCTCGAGCCAGGGCTGGCTTGAGCACGTTGGCCGCATCGATGGCCCCTTCGGCACCACCTGCGCCGACGAGCGTATGCAGTTCGTCGATGAACAGGATCGTGTTTTTAGCCCGACGGACCTCGTTCATGACGGCCTTGATCCGCTCTTCGAACTGGCCGCGATACTTGGTCCCGGCCACCATCATGGCCAAGTCGAGCACCACGATGCGTTTGTCAGCCAAGATTTCGGGCACATCGCCGGAGATCACGCGTTGGGCAAAGCCCTCTACGATGGCAGTTTTGCCTACGCCCGCTTCGCCCAGCAGGACTGGATTGTTCTTGCTGCGGCGGCAGAGGATCTGCACGGCGCGCTCGATTTCACGCGCTCGACCAATGACCGGGTCGAGCTTGCCTTGCTTGGCAAGTTCGGTCAGGTCGCGCCCGAAGCTATCCAACGCCGGGGTCTTGCTCTTGGAGCCCTTGGTAGAACCACTGGCCTCGCGCTCTCCGCCGCCGGCGGTCTCGCGGCCGCCACGCTCACCCCCCTCGCCGCTCTCCATGCCATGGCCGAGCAAGTTGAGCACCTCTTCGCGGACGTCGTCCAGCTTAAGCCCCAAGTTCATCAGGACCTGTGCGGCCACCCCCTCTTGCTCACGCAGCAGTCCCAGCAAAATATGCTCGGTGCCAACGTAGTTGTGGTTCAGATTGCGCGCCTCTTCCATCGAATACTCGATGACCTTTTTGGCCCGCGGCGTCTGCGGCAGTTTGCCAATAGTGACCATCTCTGGTCCACTCTGCACCAATTTTTCGACCTCCAGCCGAATCTTGCGCAGGTCGACATCGAGATTCTTAAGCACGTTGGCAGCTACGCCGCTTCCTTCTTTGACCAAGCCTAGCAAAATGTGCTCGGTCCCAATGTACTCGTGGTTAAACCGCTGAGCCTCTTGGTTGGCCAACTGCATTACTTTGCGAGCACGGTCGGTAAAACGTTCGTACATGGTTAACCCCTAAATAAGCCGCACGCGGCCAGCGTGTCATCTGCCAGCAGGCCTCCAACGGCACTGCTACGGATCGATGCAATACAAAAAAATTTAAACGCCTAATTGGATCGGAAAACAAACCCGGAAAGCCTAGTTCAATCCCAGCCTCAACCCAAGTCGACACCGATAGCATTTATCATTTATCTATCGGATATCTATCGGACTATTCTCCTTTTGCAAAAGCTATGCCACTCGTCAAAGGGTGTCAAAATGGCGCAGTTAAGGCAAGTAGGGGTAAATGGATTTCAAAAAGCTCGGATAGTTGAGGTTTCCGGCGACAGGCAGCCTTGAGAGTTGTCGCTTTTGGCAGCCATCTGCTCCTGTCCATTCATCGTACCCACTTTCGCTCAGCAGAGTCAGATCAGCTTGCCTCAAGCGGCTTTAAACTGCTCCGTTTTTCTTGTTCGCGAGAAATCGCCCTTTGTGTAGAGCGGTTGTCCCAACCGCTCTACCAACTGGAAGCGGTTGAGGACAACCGCTCTACAAACTGGAAGCGGTTGAGGACAAC
>JBEBXX010000251.1:0-4672 GCA_040391435.1 Aureliella helgolandensis
GATGACCGATTCGTCACAACTGACCTACCGCGTACGTTTCAGTGAAGCTCATCATCACATCGTCGACGTCGAGCTGTGGATGGGTCCGGCTGTAGTCGCAAGTGAGACGCGCTCTGCCAATCGGCCTCTGGAGCTGGTATTCCCCGTGTGGACTCCGGGAAGCTACATGGTGCGAGAGTACACACGAAACATTGAGGCTCTCTCCGCCTGGCAATGCGATGGCGTCGACCGCGATTGCGATCGACAACTGACGCTGCAGCGACACGGCAAGAATCGCTGGCGGATTGCACCGAGCAGTCCGCAGACCACCGTCTGCGTGCAGTATCGACTCTACTGCCGCGAAATGTCGGTGCGGACCAATTGGATCGAGCGCGATTATGGGTTCTTAACCGGCGCCGCCACCTTTCCATACATCGAGGGTTGGCAAGACCATCCCATCCAGGTGCAACTAGAACTGCCGACAGCTTGGCGTCAGGTGGCCACCTCCCTGGAAAAACTGGAGCACATCGACAATCGAGTGTGTTTGAAAGCGGTCGACTACGACGAAGTCGTCGATGCTCCCATCGTGTGTGGCAACTTTGATTTGCGCGAGTTCGAGGTAGCTGGCAAGCCGCACTACTTGGCCAATGTCGGCGGCGATCAGTTGTGGGACATGGAGCGCGCAGTGGCGGACACGCAGAAGATCGTAGCCCATCACCAGCAATTCTGGCAGAACGTGCCCTACGAGCAATATTGGTTTATCAATCTCAATGCCGAGACGCGTGGCGGTCTGGAGCACGACAACTCGACCGTGCTGATGAGCTCGCGCTGGACCATGCACCGTCGCGAATCCTACATCGACTGGTTGGCGTTGGTCAGCCACGAATTCTTTCACACTTGGAACGTTCGCCGCTTGCGCCCCAAAGCGCTCATGCACTATGATTATGAAGCGGAGCAGTTTGTGGCAGAGCTGTGGATTGCCGAAGGGATCACCAGTTACTTTGACGATCTAGCCCTGGTCCGTTGCGGCCTCTGCACGCGTGAGGAATATCTGGCGCGGCTGACCAAAATTGTGCAGACCGTGCAGTCCTCACCGGGACGGCTGGTACAAGACCTACGCAATGCTTCGTGGGACGCCTGGACCAAACACTATCGTCCCGATGAAAACAGTGGCAATTCACGCATCAGCTATTATCTCAAAGGGGCCGTGGTGGCTTGGCTGCTGGACGTCCAACTGCAGCGGCTCAGCGACGGAGCCACCGGTTTGGCCGACGTCATGCGGCTGCTGTGGCAGCGCCACCTGAAGACCGGCTATACGCTCGAGGACTTCGAAAAGATCGTCGAGGAATTGGGCAATGCCGATCTAAGACAATGGCTCGAACAGACCGTGCGCGAAGCGCGCGAAGTTGACTACCAGCCGGCCTTCGAATGGTTCGGCCTGCAATTCAAAGCTGAAGACAACGCCAAAAAAAGCAACTTTGCCCGAGCATGGATTGGATCCCAGTCGACCGGTTCCGAGGGCAAGCTCTTCGTCCGCAATGTGCTCCGCGACAGCCCATCGGATCGCGCGGGGTTGAACGTGGACGACGAGCTTCTGGCCCTCGACGGCTACCGCTTGAGCCCAGACACATGGCCTGGACATTTAGAGATGTTTGAACCGGAGCAGGAACTAGAGCTGCTCGTATCGCGGCGTGGCAAGATCGTGCCGCTCAAGATAACGCTCGGCAAAAAGCCAGCCCACAACTGGGAGCTGGCCGTCGACAATGCGGCCAGTCCGGCGGCCAAGCAGCGTCAGGACAAGTGGCTAAGGTAAACTGCTGCCCTAGCAGCCCTAAACGATCTTCCATTTGTCGAGCTCTTGGGTCTCGCGTTTGACATCGCTGCCATCGGGCGTTTCATCCGCATCGCGTTCAAACCAACTGTCTTCAAACTTGATGTAACCACCTTCGCCCCGCGCGCCCTTGGCCAGCGCCACGTTGGTTGTCAGCGAGATTACCGCATCGGCCATGGCTACTTCAGGATAGCACTTGGGTTTGTTCTCGGGTGCCGGATTGCGGATGCACCAAGCCCAGTGCTCGATTTCCTCCGTATAGCCACGGCTGACATCGGCCCCCGCGGCGGCTTTGGACGTGTTGGCTGCCGTGTAGCTGCCACTGGCTTGCGTGTCCAGAGTGAAGCTTCCCTTATCCTCTTTGACACTCACCTTTGAGGATGTGTCTGAGTCTTTATAGAGCATCAGCTCCTTCTCGCGGTCGAGCACGATAGTCCCCTTGGTGCCCATCACGACTTCAACGTAGCCGCCAAAGCCATTGCCATTGATGGTCGAGTAGGTGACGCCGATCGTCTTATTGGGATCTTGCGCGTAGCCGGTGACGCCCTTGCCTTTAGGGGGATAGTCGGTCGCTTTGTTGTAGTAGCCGATATCGAAGTCAGCGTCGTACTCGGGGCCAGGAAACTCGAACATGCAGTACACATGATCTTCGGCTTCACGATCTTGCGGGAAGATAGTTCGGCCGCCCATGGCATGCACCGTCAGCGGGTGAGCCTTCTTGCCATCTTGTCGCAGAGCCGAGCAGAAGATGGTGGCGGCGTCCAGTTGGTGACTGCCCAGTTCGGCCATCAGCCCGCCGCCGGTTCGCTCCCACAATCGCCAGCGACACAGCTCCTCGAGCTCCGAGCAGTGGTAGCCGCTGGGCAGATTATGTTCGATGTAACCATGCTTGCCGGCCTGGACGACTTTATCGGCATCCCAGGCTTCCCACTGAGCAACCTTGCGCGTGAGTTGTTCAATCGACAGCGGATCGGTAGCCGCATCGAGCTGGCGACGAAAGCTGTTGAGCTGATCGACGATTTTATTGATAGAGCCTTCACCACCGGGTAGAGGCTGCTGCCAACTATCGCCTCCCGGGAGATTGCCACGGTGCCACTGGGCGCGAATGCTATGCAGTTGTCCCAGCAAACCGAACCGTAGGAGGTGGACGGCATTGTCGTAGAGCACGCTGTAGTGCCGTTGGTGGCCGGTGGCCAAGTGCAGCCCAGTCTGTTTGGCTACGCGGGCCATTACTTTGCACTGCGCCACATTGTGGGCCATCAACTTTTCGGTCAGCACGTGCTTGCCAGCCTGCATGGCCTTGATAGCGACCGGCGCATGGAGAAACAGGGGTAGAGCAATAATCACAGCTTCGATGTCTGGATCGTTCAGCAACGCCTCCATGCCACCGTTCTCGGGCGAATAGACCTTCACGTGATTGCGGGCTTCGGCCTCGGAACTGTAGCCGTATTGCTTGATCAATCCGGGCCGCACGGCTAAGGCAGCATCGCTGGCCCAGTCACCATGAAAGGCGCGATGCACGCTGCTGGGGCGGATGTCGGCAATAGCCACGACATCTACATACTCTGGAGTGCAACCACCGATCAAGACGTTCCCCTCGTCGCCAACCCCGATGATTCCAACGCGGACCGGATTTTTTACCGAGCCATAGCCAAAGTACATGGCACCTAACCCTGCGCCCGATACGGCACCCGCCGCCGCGACGCCTTTGATGAAATCGCGGCGTGTCACGCCAACCGCTTCGTGGTAGTTGTCTTGTCCAATCTGCTTTTGTTCTGGTGTGAGAGCTTGCATAAAATATTTATCCTGTGGTTGATTCGCTTAAGAGTGTTTCAAGAACGCAGTGGCTGCGCGTGTGGTGTGTGTGAATCGATAGCCAAAACGAGAACTTCATTATGTATCGAGAACTTCATTGGGTAATGCGGCGCTATGCAGCGACCCGCGCCTGGCGCAGGTGTGCGGCTCGCCGATTCTGCCACCAAGTCCACGGAAAAAAGTCGAGTCCCGCATAACGCCCGGCATCGGTGCAGGCCAATGCGATCAGCGCCAAACACTCAACCGCCTGAAAGTATGTGGGCTGCGTGCCGGGATAGCCCGGCATCTGTGACAGAATCACGCTGATCAAAAACAGGGCTCCCGCCCATGTGGCCAGCGGCGTGAGCAACCCGACCATCAACAATATCCCCACCACCATATCGAAGATCGGAATGATCTGGTCGACCATCCGAGTGGACAGCAACCCTTCACCGGGTCGCTTAAAAGTGAAACGCCCAGCGCTTTGCTGTTGGGTTTCGTTGGCGACGGAATTCAAGCGATCTTCGTATTGGCTCCAGATGGCATCGATCGAAGCCAACGTATCCTTTACCTCTCCCATGCGGTCCGAAGTAATCTGAATCTTCTGACCACGCAGGCTAGACACTTCATTCCACATCCGCGAGCTGTCCATAGCTGCCAGACGCTGCTCGCTATGTGCGTATTTATCGATAGCATCCTTGGATTCCGCGTACACATCGGCCAGCTTGGCGAGCGTCTGAGATTTCACGCGTCCGAGCGTTTTTTTCTGCTCGTCGGTCAAACCGAAGTGGGTGGCAGATTGATCGGCCGCGTCGGAGAATAATTGCGTGATAGCGGTTTGATCCAGCCGCAGTGCGCCGTTGTGGTCCCAGATTAATTTTTGAAACTCCGGTGCCAGTGGTCCTTGCGCCGCATCGAGAAAACCGACCGAGGAAAAATCATGGCCTCGGACTTTGCTGACGCCTTCCATATAGAAGTGCCAGCCGATACCAACGCGCAAGGCGATGAGCGCCAAGATGCCAAATATGCTTAAGCGGGCGTAGTTCTGCATAAGATGTTTCGCGGAGT
>JBEBXX010000252.1:0-4652 GCA_040391435.1 Aureliella helgolandensis
AGCGTGCTGCGAACCAGCGCCATGCTGTGGCACCAAGCGAGTAGGCTTCTTTGCTAAGCACCGCCAAGCCAAGGCAGCCAAGCGCGCCGCTCGCACCAGCGTAGCCTGTTGCGATCCTTGCAACTACGCTTACTAATCTGCAGCGACTTAGTTACAGCAAAGTGTCACTGGCAGCCCCAGCGATTACTGGCCGATCAACCTCGTCGGCAAGCTAAGCCAACAACCGCACCCGGCCCGGCCATATACAGCCCAGCTCTATACAGCCCAGCCAAATATCTAAGGCGTCCGCCAGGACGCCTTTTTTTATTTGTGGTGGTGAACCGCTACAACGGCAACCGAGGCCGCAGCGGGTAGTGCCAATTCGACGAAATGGCGCATTCCAATGGTTATGCGGGCGCAAAACTCCGGGCTAAGCAGATGCCCAGCGCGGCTGCGGCCAGGACCAATACTTGGTGGGCAGCGACCAACCACGCCGCCGCCGCCAATCTCTCCGCCTGCCAGATCCTCAGCGAGTCCAGCGCAAAGGAGCTGAAAGTGGTCAAGCCGCCCAGGATTCCGATCCGGATTCCGACCGCCGCCCAATGCTGTTCCCAGCCCGGTTGGAGAGAACACGGGGCGACAAACCCGATCGCTACGCAGCCGATCTGATTGGCGGCCAAGGTAGCCATGGGCAGCCATGCAGCCCCCAGCAGGGAGAAAGCCAGCAATAGAGCGTAGCGGGCTAACGACCCTACAGCGCCACCGGCCGCCACTGCTAAAACTTCGCGAACCATCAGGTCGTTCCTATTATCTATGCTCTCGAGGACATTTGAGACCAGTCCCAGCGAATTAAGAGTTGAGTTTTGGTCGCTATCTCCTTATTCTTAAAGGCATAACGCAAATGTTCCAATGGGACAGAAAAAAACTCTAGGAGAAACTTGAAATGGCTACGGCAGAAACAAAGCGTGCGACAGAAGTGATGACAGGTGCTGACATCCTGGTGAAATCGCTGGTGGACCACGGTGTGGATGTCGTATTTGCGTACCCAGGCGGCTGCAGCATGCCCATGCACCAAGCTCTAACTCGCTACCACCAAACTCTGCGGACCATTTTGCCGCGCCACGAGCAAGGTGGCGGTTTTGCCGCTCAAGGCATCGCCCGCAGCACCGGCAAGCCGGCGGTCGTCATGGCCACCAGCGGTCCCGGTGCGACAAACTTAGTCACCGCTATTGCCGATGCCAAGCTCGATAGCATCCCGCTGATCGCCATCACGGGCCAGGTTCCCACGGCTGTCATCGGTACCGATGCGTTCCAAGAGACGCCGATGGTCGAGGTCTGTCGCAGCATTACCAAGCATCACTATTTGGTAACCCGCGTCGAAGACGTCGCGCGCGTCATGAAAGAGGCATTCCACGTTGCGACAACCGGTCGGCCCGGTCCGGTCTTGGTGGATATGCCTAAGGACGTCCAGATGGACAAGTGTTCGGTCGACTGGGACGTCGCCATGGATCTGCCGGGCTATAAGCTGAAGACACCCACGGCGCAGCCCGAGCAGATCCGTCAAATTGCCGCGGCTATCAAGCATGCGCGTCGCCCGATCCTGTACTGTGGCGGTGGTGTCATTGCCGCCGACGCGTCTGAAGATTTGCGCAAGTTGATCAAGCTGACGGGCATTCCAACTACCATGACCGTCATGGGCTTGGGGCTATATCCCAACGACGGCCCACTGTCGCTGGACATGCTCGGCATGCACGGCGCGGCCTATGCGAACTATGCAGTCAGAGACTGTGATCTGCTGATCGCCCTGGGCGTTCGCTTTGACGACCGCGTTACGGGCAAGTTGGAGGCATTTGCCAAAAACGCCAAGATCATCCACGTCGACATCGATGCGTCGGAGATCAATAAGAATAAGGTGGCTCACATACCGGTTTGCAGCGATGTCAAATTTGCCTTGCAAGAATTGAACAAGATCGTTGAAGCGCCCGAGGACATCTCGGAATGGACCAAGCGTTGCCAGGAGCTCAAGCAGCAGTATCGCTTCAAGTACGACGAATCGTTTGACGGCATTTTGCAACAGCATGCCATTCGCGAGCTGTCGAATCTGACTCAGGAGCGTGAGACCTATATCACTGTCGGCGTGGGTCAGCATCAGATGTGGGCGGCGCAGTTCTACAACTTCCGCAAGCCTCGCCGCTGGCTCAGCTCCTCGGGATTGGGCACGATGGGCTTTGGCCTGCCTGCCGCGATGGGCGTGCAAGCCGCTCATCCCGACGCGTTGGTTGTCGACATCGACGGCGACGGTAGCTTCCAGATGAACATTCAGGAGCTGGCCACGCTGTACTGCGAGAAACTGCCGGTCAAAGTTCTCTTGCTGAACAACCAACACCTGGGGATGGTCGTGCAGTGGGAGGATCGCTTTGAGAAAAGCAACCGCGCGCATACCTACTTGGGCCCTATTGACCATGAGGAAGCCAGTGGCACAGGGGTCACCGAGCGACACGCTATCGTTACTGAACGCTACCCTGATTTCGTGCAGATCGCTAAGGGCTACGGCTGTGGTGCCGCCACGATCAGCAAGAAAAAAGACTTGCGCGGCGCGCTCGAAGAAATGATCAATTACCCTGGCCCATTCGTACTCGACGTGGCCGTACCGTACCAGGAGCACGTGCTACCGATGATCCCCGGTGGCAAGAGCGTAGACGACATGATCCTGGAATAGTCTGAAGCCAGAGGACTGCACGCGCTACGTGTTGGCCGCAACTTGCGGGCGGGCGTAGCGTTCCCTGGCGTTGGGCTGAAGCATGTGCTGGGCCTGTGGCGATGATACTTCTCACTGTGTGGCATGCAGCCTCACGTCTGCAGGGCTCGGCGCAGCCGTCGGCCGGGCGTGGTTTAGACTAGCAAAACGTTTAGGCCAGCAAAACCACAGCAAATTCTTGCATTGCGCTGCGTCTTGAACTTTCTGTATTGGCGGTTGGCAAGTCATTTGCTACGATCTGCCACTCACCCACGAGGCGGGAAGGACCCCCGCCGCAAACGGACGCCTACCCTTAGCTGCAAATTGATGATTTGCGGAGGATTTGATATGCCCCTGGCGGAAAGCAGTAAAGCATGTGTGCATATTCGCTGGATGATTCGCAGAGATATGCCTTCGGTGCTAGCCATTGAAGAAGCTAGTTTCGAATTCCCATGGAGCGAAGAAGAATTCATCCGCTGTCTACGCCAACGCAATTGCATCGGCATGGTCGCCGAGCAAGACGACGAGGTCGTAGGTTTCATGATCTACGAGTTGCATAAAAACCGACTTCACTTGCTCAATTTCTCGGTCGCGCCGGGTCGTCGCCGATCGACTATTGGCACGTCGATGATCGACAAATTGTCGAGCAAGCTCTCGCAGGACCGCCGCAATCGCATCACCTTAGAGGTCCGCGAGACCAACCTAGGTGCCCAATTATTCTTTAAACAACTCGGCTTCCGCGCCGTGTCGGTTCTGCGTGACTTCTATGAAGACACCACCGAAGACGCATACTTGATGCAATACCGCTATCGCGCTCAGATTGAAGAAGCTGCTCCGCGCGATGGCCAACGCCGAATGGCAGGCTAGACATCTGTGCCCGACCGCAATTACAAACTGGAAATTGAGACGCTGCACACCGCCAGCCGCTTCCAAGTGGAGCGCGTCACGCAGCGCTTTACCGACGGTCACTGCTTCACGCGTGAGGTGGTCCGCCATCGCGGCGCGGTAGTGATTGTGCCCGTGCTCGACGATGGACGAATCTGCATGATTCGCAACTATCGCGTGGCTGTCGACTGCGAATTGCTGGAGTTGCCGGCCGGGACACTGGAGCTTGGCGAGCCACCGATCGAAACCGCTCGCCGCGAGCTGATCGAAGAGACCGGCTTTCGCGCACAGCAGCTCACACCGCTGCTGGAATTCTACATGTCGCCCGGCATCTTGGACGAACGCATGTATGCCTTCGTGGCGACGGGGCTGTCCGCCGGCGCACCAGCCCGCGAGGAAGGTGAGCAGATCGAAAACCAGATGGTCACCACCGCTGAGCTGGATCGACTGCTGGCTGAGGGAAAAATCCAAGACTCAAAATCTCTGTCCGCGATTCTGTACTACCTGCACGTGGCTCTGAAGCACAACCGCTAGAGTCAAATCCAGCCGGACTGAGCAGGCCTCGCCGAGCGATTTCTGGCTTGACAGCCATCCGCCAGTCTGGGAAATCTCTGCATCGGGAGATCATCGCAGGGGTGCGAACAGCAATCGGATAACAAAGTAACATGTCCTACGGACTGTACCTTTCCGCTGCCGGAGCCAATGTGCAGAGCCATCGGCTTGAGGTCCTGAGCCACAACTTGGCGAACATCAATACGCCGGGCTTCAAGCCCCACATGGCTATGCTGCAGAGCCGACCGTCGCAGGCCATCGAAGATGGTACAGCTCTGCCCGGTTCTGGCACCGTGGATGATATTAGCGGCGGCGTCGGCATAAAACCCACGGTGACACAATTCAGTCAAGGTGCCATGCGCCACACCGGCAATCGCACCGATCTAGCTATCAGCGATGTCGATAGTTTCTTTTCCGTTTCACACGATGGAAAACAGTTGCTCACGCGATCAGGAAATTTTCTGTTCGATTCCAACGGCACACTGGTGACTCCCAACGG
>JBEBXX010000253.1:0-4631 GCA_040391435.1 Aureliella helgolandensis
AGCTTACGCCACGGCTCGCAAGCTAGAAGCTTACGCCACTCAGCCGACTCCCGCAATTTAACAACTTCGCGTAAGCTATACGTCAAGCATTTTCATTCATTCTCTCTATCGATATTTGTGCATTGCTATGACTGTTCGCACGCGATTCGCCCCGAGCCCCACGGGTTTCCTGCACATTGGTGGGGTCCGTACGGCGCTGTTCAATTGGCTCCTTGCGCGGCAGTCGGGTGGTCAGTTTATTCTGCGCATTGACGATACGGACGCAGGTAGAAATGTAGCCACGGCGCTAGCGCCTATTCTGTCGGGCTTCCAATGGCTGGGGCTCGACTGGGACGAGGGGCCGACTGCCGATGGGACGGGTTCGGTAGGACCGCACGGTCCCTACTTCCAGTCTCAGCGCGGCGAGCTCTATCGACAAGCGGCGGCTCGCCTGCTGGCCAGCGGTCATGCGTATCGCGATTACGCGCGACCCGAGGAACTGCAAATCCAGCGCGACGCGGCTGAAAAAGCTGGTCAGACATTCGTCTACGATCGGCAGTGGATGGCCAAGGACGATGCGCAAGCGGCCGCCTTCGAAGCCGAGGGTCGCGCCGGGGTAGTGCGCCTGAACATACCTCGCCAAGGCACGTGCACTTTTCACGATGAAGTGCGCGGGCAGGTCGAATTCAACTGGGCCGATGAACAAGACCATGTGATCCAGCGCGCGGATGGGACGTGCTTGTACCACTTGGCCAGCGTGGTCGACGATTACGAGATGAAGATCACGCACGTGGTGCGCGCCGTTGAGCACTTGAGCAATACGCCGCGACAGATCTTCATCGCCCAAGCGCTGGGCTATCCACTGCCGATTTATGCACACTTGCCCTATGTGGCTGAACCTGGTGGGCCGGCCAAGATGAGCAAACGCAAGCTCGATAAATATCTCAAGCACAAAGATTTTGCCAACTTATTCACGGTTGGACAAAGCGTGGCCGCGCGCGCCGGATTGACAGTCGATAAAGATACTTTCAATCCAGTGATCGTGGACTTCTATCGCTCCATCGGCTTTTTGCCCGACGCTATCTTGAACTATCTTTTGTTGCTCGGTTGGTCGCTGGACGACAGCACCGAAGATTTCACTCGACAGCAAATGATCGAATCGTACTCGCTCAGTCGCGTGACCAAGGCACCGGCCAGCTTCGACCCTCAAAAGCTGATCTCCTTCCAGGCGCGCTGGATGCATCGCCTGCCGCTGCACGAAAAGTTAGCGATCTGCTGGCCCTACTTGCTGGCGGCCGGCTGGGTCGATGCGCCACTTGAGCAATCCAATGCGGTGCAGCGTGCCAGGATCGAACAGATTATTGCTGCTGCCGACGACCGTATTAAACTAGCCGGGGACATCCTCGACTTCGATGACTTTTTCCTAGCCGACGAGCAATTGCAATACGATCCGGCCGCGTTTACTAAGCGATTGCAGCAAGATCCCACAGCGGTCGAGTTACTGCGAGAATTCCGCCAGGAGTTGGCCGCTTTAGACGAGTTCACCTCGGCCAGCACGGAAGCTTGCATCAAGCGTTTTGTCGAACTGCGGGGCATCAAGTTCAATCAGATTATCCACGCCCTGCGCGTCTCCGTGACGGGGAAATCGGTCGGCTTCGGAATGTTCGACACATTGGCCATTTTGGGGCAACCGTCGTCGCTTGCACGCATCGATCAGGCTCTCTCCCGCGTTGGCTCGTAACCAGCACAGGTCCGCCGACAAGACTAGCCCCGCAGCGCACGCAATTGTTCGGCCGTATTAAACGTCCATGCTTGAGGTTTGTCCTGGGCGTCGAGAGCCAGTGTGTTGGATTGCTCGAACAGCGTCTGCAGCGCGCGTTGCTGACTGGTCAGCAGAGCGACGGCCTGCGGGCCGAGCCGCGAATGCAACAGACTCGGGAAGGGTTCCACTTGCTGCCGGTCGCCCGGCGTCTGTCGTATAAAGGCCACCCCATCCAGCTCCTGCTGCGCCGTCGGCAACCGATGGGCAGTCGCGACCTGCTGGGCGTCTGGCGAAATTCTCTGGAGCGCACCACGCAACTGCTCAAACCAAGCTCCGCGCCACACGAGCAGATCGCAACTGAGCAACAGCAGCCACCCCGGTCGTCGCTGCTGGCGATGCTGCAGCGCCGTCGCCAGTCCTGCCAGTGGCCCACACTCGGGCAGCCAGTCGACCAAGCACTCAAGTCCCAAATCCGCATAGCGATCCGCGCGATCGGCAACAAACTCCACTGCGTGCCCGTGCTGGCGTAACTCTCGGCGGAGTGCCAGCAATAGCGGACCGTCGCCGACCTGCACGCGGGCTTTGTCGCTGCCGAAACGTGAGCTGCGGCCGCCCGCTAGAATATATGCCGGGCACTGCTCGGGCTGCAGAGCCTGTGATGTGATGAAGCTAGGCTGCACTGCAATCGCCTTTGACTTCTAACCTGGGAATCTCACGGGGCATGGCGACTTTGTTGTACTAAGTGGCATCAGCGGGTGGTTGGCGATTGCGCTCGAACTGAACTCGCGCCCAACTCCAGGCGGCCACGGTGCGTGGAAAACCGATCGTGTTCATACCCTGAAAGATGGCCTGCACGATCTCTTGCTCCGATGCGCCTGCCTGCAGTGCGCGGCGCACATGGCTGCGCAATGCCGATTCGAGGCCTGCGCCAACGGAGATACCAATCTTGACCAGTGCGCACGTTTTTTCGTCCAACGGTCCAACGCGTTCCACGGCGGCAGCCATGCCATCGTGGGCCCGAGTGATCTCAGGAAACATTTCCTGTAGATCGCGATAGGTTCCTGGGAGCTTAGGTTCCTGTGATTGACTCATGGCATATTCCGATTAAGACGGCGCATAGATCATAGATCGCATAGATGATAAGGAAGGCGAGCAGGAAAACTTTCAGGCCTCAGTGGACTCATTCCAAGCTAAGCTCGCCGTGGCGAACCAGCCGATCATAAAGCACAAGCCGCCTGCCGGCACGATGGCCCAGTGCCCCATCTGCCCCAGGTAGACCATGGCATAGAGTCCACCACTAAACAGCGCCATTCCCAGCAGCAGAAACACGACGGCGGCGGTGCGGCGTCTGGAGAACACCCGGCCGGCGGAGAGCCCCAAAACCAGCACGGCCAACGTATGAATCATGTGATAGCGCACGGCCACGTCGCACTGGCTCAAACGCTTGCCAACCTCCTCGACGGTCAATCCCTGCTTGAGCAAGCTGGCCTCTAAACCGTGCGCGGCGTGGGCACCGATGGCGACTCCGCACGCCCCTAACAATCCCGCGATTAGTACAGCCCAACGCATCGGCCGATCGTCCTACATTACTGTGTGTGCTACGCTATTTCGCCGCGACTAGCCGCTATAGCTCGTAAATTGATTTTTTATTCGCAAACTCTACAGGTCGTAAATCGGTGCGAGCTTGCCGCGCAAATACTTAACCAAGGGCCGCGCGTCCAAGGTGGAGCCGCAGGCCTGTTCGATCAAGCTGACGGGGTGATAGCACGCGCCGTGGGAGTGAATTTTTTCGCGCAGCCAAACCAGCAGGGGCTGGAATTGTCCCTGCGATATCAGCGGCTCTAGCTCTCCCAGGTCGCGCTGCATGGCTTCCATTAACTGCGCGGCGTAGATATTACCAAGCGTATATGTTGGAAAATATCCGATCAGCCCAGCGCTCCAGTGTACGTCTTGCAGAATACCCTCGCTATGCGTGGTAGGTCTTATTCCCAGATAGTGTTCGTAGCGTTCGTTCCAGGCTTGTGGCGCGTCGGCCACCGACAGTTGACCGCTGAGCAGGGCCTGCTCCAATTCAAACCGGATCAGGATGTGCAGATTGTAAGTCACTTCGTCGGCCTCGACGCGGATCAGCGAGGCTTCGACGCGATTGGCGTCGCAATAGAGCGTATGTGCGTCGAGCCCCTGCCAACTGCTAGTCATGCGCGAGATATGCGGCAGAGCCCACTGCCAGAAGGGTTGGCTGCGGCCGATGAAGTTCTCCCACAACCGCGACTGCGACTCGTGCACACCCAAACTGGCATAGGTCCCAGGTGCCAAGCCGTACCAGTCGGTCGGCAACCCCTGCTCATACAGACCATGCCCGGCTTCGTGAAGCGTGCCATAGAACGCGCTTGGAAAATAGTCGGCTTGGTATCGCGTCAGTATGCGGCAATCGCTAGGTCCCAGCGTGGTGCAGAAGGGATGAGTCGTTTCATCCAACCGACCGCGGTCAAACTTAAAACCGATCTGCTGAGCAATCCAGTGACTGATCTGTCGCTGCTCGTCGACCTTGACCGTGCGCCGCCATGTCTCACCGCTGGGCCGACGGCAACTGGCCTGTAGCTCCTGAACCAACAGCACCAGTTCATCGCGTAGGCGGGCAAAGACCTGGGCCAGTTCTTCGCTTTTGGCTCCCTCCTCGTACTTGTCGAGCAGCGCGTCGTAGAGCGCTCCGCCGTCGCTGAGCAATTCTGCTTCGCGGCGTCGCAGAGCAAATATTTCTTGCAGGTGTGGCGCGAACAACTTCCATGAGTCGCTGGCCCGGGCCTTTTCCCAGGCCTGTTGTCCGAGTACCGTCGCCTTGGCAGTCGCCTCAACCAACTCGCTCGGCAAACGCGAATTGCGACGAAAA
>JBEBXX010000254.1:0-4630 GCA_040391435.1 Aureliella helgolandensis
ATCTGCAGTCGGGGCGGCAGGGGCAGCCGAAGTGGCTGCGGGAGCATCGGCTGTGGTCTGTGAAGAAGTGGTCGACGAAGGTTCAGGTACTACCGCCCGCGGGGCTTCGGAACGCTGACAACCGATCAGGGCCAACAGACCGCACAGGCTGATCAGCTTAATAAAACGGAGCCCGTAGGTAACTCGCAGATACAATTGAATCTCCCCCAACCCTGAGTTTATAACATCCATAAAAATAAAACGCGGCGCCGGCGCGCGCCAAACAATATAACCGAAGACCGATTTGGCTGCTTAGCCTGGCGCTAAAACCCTCGCGTCCGCGCTCGACGTCTTTTCGAAGTCTCTCAAAGGGCCTGCGATCAGTTACTTGACGACATTCAACTGGATATGAATGGAAATTTCTTTGATAAGTTCGTGGTTGGTCGTGAGCACGACTGTTCCAAAGTCCTTGGGATTCGCGCCTGACAAATGGGTTTCTGGTGCCCCCTTGGGGACCTCGAACTGCAGTGGAAAGAACTTGCGATTGCCGACCAGCTTGGGCTCGCCGACCTCTACCTTGAGCGCCTCGCTTGGATTGACCGAGGCGACTTGCAGATCGACTTGATCGCGTTGATCGCCTTGCACGACGACGGACATGCCGATCTTAGCCCCTTCGCTAGACTTGACGGTCCCCAGCCGCAAGGCGTTCAAGCGGGAATCGAACGATGGGCCGCCGACGAACGTAAAATCGCCCGCCACGCGTCCGGTCACCGGAACTTCGAATGTTCCCAGGGCATCGCCCAAATCGGTAGCGAACGTGATTTTAGAACTGAGCAATCCGAGATTCAGGCCAGGCTCGACGGTGACGTCGACCTCGTGTACCGCGAACGCCTCCTTGTGGTCGGGGAATTTCTCGGGGTCGAGCTCAACTTTGTGGAAATCCAGTTTGACTTTGTCCGCCGTGCGCTCGTCGGTCCAGCGGAAATCCTTGAGCTCCTTACAGCGCTCCAGATAGGTGAAGATATGGAATTTGCGCGTGACACTGTCGGTGACTGCGATATCTCCCAAGGCTAGCTCGCTGGGCTCGACCACAAAACTGCCGGCTACCTGCCCATCGACCTTCAACTGCACCTCGGGGGAATCGGGAGCATTGGTGTGAATCGTGGCCGCTTGTCCAAAGTGGCGGGCTTCGGCCACTGGCGTCCAAGTCAACGTGACGTCGGTCTCCTCGCCGGGCAGGAGTACCGACGATTTGAGCTCTCCGACGGTGCACTTGCAGGTCGAATGTCCCATGTCCAAATTTAGAGGAGCATCGCCAATATTGCGGAAGATGAAGCTGTGCGACATCGAATCGCCGTGCTGCATGGTTCCAAAGTTGAACTGAGTGCCACCGACGACTTCCAGCTTGGGCATGCCCTTCGCTCCAGCAGCTAGCTGAGCCGGGGTTACTTTGCCTTTGACTTCAGCCATGCTCGCTCGGGAGCCGACAAATCGCTCCTCAAACCCGCTGGTCGCCACCGAAGCTTGTAAATACCCCAGCCCCCAACCCAGACCTGCACCAATGGCAATAATCAATAAAATCCGCAACATAAAAACGCCCTCGCTCGTCGGTATAGTTCTGGACTGGATTGCTCTAGTCGGTATAGTTCTAGTCTGGATAGTGTTTACGCAGCCAAGCCAGCATGGGTTCTGCCATGATTCGCGGTTGCTGCTCGGCAAACTCAGCCGCCGCTGCCTCAGGCAATATGGGCAGCCACAATTGCTGGCTGGCCAATTTCTGATCTGCGTGTGGTGTGGCTTGATCCAATTGCTCGGCTAGGCGCCACCGCTGCCGGGCCTCTGGCCAGCGATCGGCGACAGCTAATACCGCGGCCAACTGAGCATTTAGCCCGATACTGCTAGGATAACGCGCCACGCTATTAGAGTAATAGCCAATCGCCGCTGCCACCCATTTTTGCGGCGGCAAGCCCGACTTTCGCGCGTGCTCGGCCAGTTCCAGGGCGTGTTTCCCAGCCATTTCCCAGTTCGCATATTTGGTCGAATCGCGCGCCAACCACGCGTCCAGTGCGCCCAGTACCTCGTCTGCTAAGAACGGAAATCGGTCGCTGGGAGCCAGCATGGCTTGACTGCTGAGCAGTTGCGCCTGCCACCGCAAGGGTTCGGTATCGAGCCGATCGGCCGCGGCGGCGGCTTCGAAAAGTGCTAACTGGGCTCGCGGCTGCGGCGATTGCAGAGCCTGTTGCATCAACGCCCAACTGGTCGTTGTTGGCCGCCATGACTGCACCAGAAAGCAGAGCAGTCCCACCGCTGGCAGAATCGCGATGGCCACGTGCCCGAGTCGCGATAGCCTAGCCGACCGCGGTGCCAACTGCGTCGCCTTGGCAGTTCCTCCCGGATCAGCCTGTGAGGCAGTTGGTGAGTGCGGGCCAGTTGCCCAGCCCAAACGCCGGCGGCTGGCTAGGACTAGACCGATCAGCAGCGGTACAGCCAGCCCGCTCGACTGCCACGAACCGCTGGCCAACAGGCAAAGCAGCATGGCGGCCACGGCCATACATAGCGTCAGCCGCGGCGTGCTAGAAGTCGCCCCAAGCTGCGACATGCATGGCTGCAGACATGCCATCAAAACGGCGGCCAGCAGCCACGTGCTGACAATCACGCCTATCTCTACGCCGGACAGCAGGCTTAGCAGCCCCACGCAGATCGTCCCACCGATCGCCGCGCCCCACAGCAAGCAACGCTCTGACCAAGTGTCCAGCGTCGCGAGCATAGCGTGTAGTTCATAGCTGTGGCACTCGCCAAGAACGTCCACTACGGAGGGCGAATTTCGGCGAGCCTCGGCATGTTCCGCTACGGCATGTTCCCCGGCTGCATGTGTCACTACGGCATGTGTCGCTGCCGCTTGGCGCACCGCGGTCAACAACCGCAGCCCCAGCCAACCGATCAACATCAGGCCCACCGGTAGCGACAAGCTGACGCACAGATCGAGCGGCCAATTGTGCGGATCGGCCACAATTTCGCTGGCAGTTGGCAATTTATAGAGCGGATAATAGCTTTGAAAATTCCCCAGGCCGACTCCCCACCAGGCATGGTCGCGGAGCATAGCTAGAGTCGCCAGCCAGTACTCCAGGCGGTAGCTCAAACTCTTCGGCGCTTCGCTGAACACCAAGCGGTCGTTGTGCCAAAGCCACCATCCGGCGGCTAGCAGCAATAGACCCACCGCCGCCGATACACCCAGCAGCAGCCCAGCCTGACGCCTCAGGCGATGGACGCTCGACAATCCCCAGGCCAGCCCGACCAGGCCTATCGACACATAAGCCACTCGGCTGCGCGTTAAGAACCAGCACGCGCCCACGACTAAGATGGCTAGGACTAGGCCGGCCAGCGGCAACCACCGCCGCTGTGTGCTAGTTGCAGTGGTCGATTGCACGGGGCGTGCAGGCCGGGGCGAGGAGGGAGTTGGCGAGACGCCAGAGGAGTTACGAGATGAGCTTGGGGAGGAGCTTGGGGAGGGAGTGCAACGACGCGGAGCGTCGAGCCACACTGTCCAGGCTAAACCACACAATAGGACTAAGCCGCCGCTGAGCAGCACGGCTAGCGAATTGGTGAGCGCAAACGTTGCATAGGGCTCGGCGCTGTGCAGCAGCCGATCTTCGAAGCGTTTGCGCATCGGCGATCCGGCAGGCAGGTCTAAATTGGGATCCTGAGCTAAGAAGGCCTCGGGATCGGCCAAGTACTCCGCCCGCGCAGCGGGCATCTCGATCAGTACTTGCTGCAGTCCGTGCAAGGCCAGGGCTACGCAGCCGGCCAATAAAATCTGCAGCGCCGCGCGTCGCGAGCGCGGCCCGGGCACTAGGGCCAATGCCGAGTAGTAACAAGCGGCCAACGAAATCACTTGCCAGAAGCCATACCAGGCCACGCGCGGATTGTTTTCTCGGCCGGCCAACACCGTGCCGACCAGCAACCACAGCAAGCCCGCGCCGATGGCCCACCAAGCGCGCGACGCAAATGGATAACGCACACCGCAAGCGATGCAGCCCGCCGTGGTCAGCGTAGCCAGTGCGAGCCAAGCTAGATTCTGAGCCATGGCTGCGCCTTGAAAGACGCTGACCGCATCGACCGGCTGGAGCAACGACCAAACCAACAGCATGCCCAGCAGACAAGCCGACGCGCCCCACCAGCGTTTGCCTGCCGTCGAAAGCTCCCCCTGCCGATGCGACGAGGAGTTTTTGTTGCGTGCAGCCATAGTCGCTTCAGTCCCGGTGCCTTACGGATTCCAACATCACTACTAGGCCCAGTACCAGCAGCGTCGAGAGCAAGACTAAGCCAGCTCCCCAAACATCCACGCGCGGCAACAGCAGGGCCCCGACGGCGCAGGTTCCCGTCGCCAGATAGATGGTCAACACGGCCTGTGTCTTGGTCATCCCCAGATCGACCAGACGATGCGAGAAGTGACGCTTGTCCGCTTCGAACGGGCTGCGCCCCTCGCGCAAGCGAATCCAAATCACACTAGTCATGTCGTATAGCGGGATGGCCATCACGATCAGCGGCGCCACCACCGCGTGCGGCGTCCGGCCTTGGTACCCGGCGTAGGTAGCCAACAGTGTAGCTACTGCGATCCAGAAGCCGATAAAGTAGCTCCCGGCATCACCCA
>JBEBXX010000255.1:0-4627 GCA_040391435.1 Aureliella helgolandensis
CGGTGTTTTTGAAGTTCATGCCCAGAAGAGCGGCGATCCACCCGTTGCAACGGAGGCCTTTTCGAAGTGGAGAGTCGTTTGCGCGGCCCCGCTGCCCGTTCGCGACGGTATGCTATAGACGCGTTTTCAATACAGAGGTACTGACATGTCAATTGACTTGCCGTTGGACAACATGACGCTCGCCGACAAATTGGAGGCGATGGAGGTGCTTTGGGCAGACATCTCGCGGAGACCGACCGAACTGCCGTCGCCTGACTGGCACAAGGACGTCTTGGATGAACGGCGGCGTCTTGTCGCTAAGGGGAACCTGAAATTCCTCGACTGGGATACAGCCATGGCCGACCTAAGAAAGGAACTTCGTGGAGATTCGGCTACTTGAAACAGCGAAAGAGGATTTGCGGGAGGGCTGGAAATTCTATGAACAGAATGCCAGCGGACTAGGAGATTATTTTCTCGACTGCATGCAGGCCGATGTACGATCCCTAAAGGTGTTCGCTGGAATCCATGAAATGTCGGAGGGTTTTCATCGAATACTTGCCAAACGATTTCCCTTTGCGGTGTACTACCTGATAGAAGACGAGACGATTGACGTCTATGCGATCTTAGACTGCCGACGCGACCCCGAATGGATTGTCAAACGACTGGATTCGTCGCGAACCAAGCGATGAACCTCCGTCGCCGAGCTCGTCTGACTTACTAACAAATCCATCCCGACGATGAGTTTATCGCTGCCGTTCTGGTACGAAGTGATATCGTACTCGTACTTAGGCACCAGCCGGTACTCGTACTTCTACTCGAATCGGGGCACTAATGACCGAACCGATCTTCGACTACGATCGACCCAACATTTATCGTCCCTCCAGACGTGTTTGCTGCAACGGACGGACTAGACGATGGTAGCCACCGCGAAATGAAACGGGTGCTTCATCGGATTTTGTCGATGTTGACGCGATTGATTGCCCGCTCGGAGGTCGTCTCGGAATCGCCGGCGGAGTATGAGACAGAAGCAGCGAAATAGCGAAGTTACTGTTTATCTACATAAGGAGCCGCTTCACCTTTAAGCTCGGCCAGCGCGTTGCCTGCAGCGCGCTGTTCGGCGTCCTTCTTGGTGCGGCCCCAAGCGGGTGTAAATTTGCGGTTCTTGATTTCCGCCGCAATTTGAAATGTCTTGCAGTGATCTGGGCCCGTCTCACCGTAGGTGCGGTAGATGGGAGCTGCCCCGTGCTCGCGCTGAGCCAACTGCTGCAAGGCCGATTTGTGGTTGCCGATGGAATGTCCCAAAACGGCTCTTTGCAGCTCATCGTGCATGGTTCGCAAGATGAACTCGCGGGCCGCGTCAAAACCGCCATCTAAGTAGATGGCTGCGATGATGGACTCGAAGACATCCGACAGCAGGCTGCGCGGGACGCCGCTCCCCTGCTGCATGCCTTTACCTAGGATCAGGCATTCTTCGAGCTGCAGTGCCTGGCTGATACGGGCGCATACTCGACGACTGACGACGGCGGATTTAATCTGCGTCAGCTCTCCTTCGAGGTACTCGGTGTGCTGCCGAAATAGCCATTCGCAGATGGTAAAGCCCAGCACGGAGTCTCCCAAGAACTCCATGCGTTCATTGGAGGCTAGGCGGTTGGCCGCTCCTGAGGCGTGGGTCAAAGCGCACTTGAGCAATTCCAGGTTCTGAAAGCGATAGCCAATGCGTTGCTGGCACAGTTCGGATTTATGATCGGCGGTCCAGTGATGAGGGTCGTCTGACATGTGAAGTTCTTGACGGTTGAAGGGGTGATAGGGGGACGCCGTGGGATAAGCTTTCAGCTTGGCATGTCTGGAGGATTGACAGGCTGAAAGCTTGTTCCACATTTGTCTCACAAGCTGCAATAGGGGGTGAAACTATCGCTCATAAGCTAGTTTGTCAACTTAGCGGTCCGCTGGTAGTGCGCGCTGAAGCCTTTTTGTAAGTTCCTTCGTCGCTCGCCGGCTGTGACCTAAGTTTAATCGCAGCCCCAACTGGGATTGTGCCGTTACGCCAGTGCCAATCGCAGCGAAAAATCGCTCCGGAGTTTCCTCTGCCGCACAGCGCCTACTTTGGTGTTTTCCATTATGCCTGAATTCATGTTAGCAATCGGAGTCGGCCACCCTGCTTGGGACGTGTCGCTGGTCACGATTCTAGCGGTCGCGCTGATCGCCGTCTCCGGCGGCCAACTAGCCTCGCTGGGCATTGCCTCCGGCCGCATGGCGCGCGATGCTCGCCTGCAACGCGAGAGCCACCTGCGTGGATTGCGACAGGCTGCTGAGATCTCGCGTCTGAAGTCCGAATTGCAATCATCGGCAAGCGGCACGAGCGTGGCCTGGCGAGTCTTGGAGGTGGCCGAAGTGGTCGAAGAATCAGTCGACTGCCGCTCCTATTATTTGATCGATGTCTATCGCCAGCCACTACCGTCGTTTCGGCCCGGGCAACACGTCTTGGTCCGTCCCGCCATGGCAGGTGCCAATCAGACAACACGCTGCTATTCGCTGTCAGCCGCCCCGGACGCTCGGTATTGGCGAATCACCGTCAAACGCCAGTTGCCAAATGCTGCGACACGCAGCGATCGACCATCGAACCCGCGGCACGAATCGTCGGTGCGGGAAAGGCAGCGGCTTCCCCTCCGCCAGCCAAGCGGCTTGAGCGGTTGGTTGCACGATTCAATTGCCGCTGGCGATTGCCTGCTGGTGGGCGGCCCCAGCGGCCATTTTGCATTGACTGAAGAGAATCCGCGAGCATTAGTTTTACTAGCTGGTGGCGTGGGCATCACACCCCTAGCCAGCATGCTGCTGTGGTCGCAGCAGGCGACTCCCCAACGACCGATTCGCTTGCTCTATCAGGCTCAGAGCACCCAACACTGGCCGCTAGGCCCGCAACTGCACCAGTCGCTGGATCAACTTGCCGACGGCAGAGCAATCAGCTACTTTAGCCGAGCCACGCCGCAGGAGTGCGCGTCGTTAGCGGGCCGTCTGCCGGGCGAGGCACGGGTGGGCAAGTTTCAGGCTGGCGACGCCATGCGGGCTGCCCAGGGGCTCGCCTGCGACTTCTTTCTATGCGGCCCCCAGGCATGGATGAACGCCCTGCGCGATGGATTGCTTCAGGCGGGTGTGGAGGCGGACCGCATACGCTGGGAGTCGTTCGGATCGGACACGCCACCTGCCGCCCAGGCCGAGGCCCAGCCGACTGAGCCGCTAGGCGTGCGGTTTGAGCGCAGTGGAGTCGATGTCCAGTGGAGCGACGCACAGCAGTCGCTGTGGGAGCTGGCGCGCCAGCATCAAGTGACAATTCCCAGCGGCTGCCTGAGCGGTGCGTGCGGAGGCTGCCGAGTGAAATTGCTGGAGGGCCGAGTCGTACATGCTCGGCCCGTCGCTATCGATTTGGCTGACGACGAGTGCTTGGCCTGTATTGCCCGACCTGCATCCGCGTGTCGCATCGATGTGTAGGCGTGGCCGTTCCGCCCCTGTGAGGTGCTGGGACTAGCGGCTTGTATCGATTTTAAGCCTTGGCTTGCCGTTCAATGGACCGCCTGTGCCGGATATCGTGCACACGGCTGTCTGGGATGAGCTACGTTTGGGCACACCCTTACTTTCTCTCGTGCAGGTAAAACATCGCCTGCCTGGGAACATACATAAGTTCGCTACGCTCAGACGCATCTTGCGCGAAATTGCTATGACAAAACTGAAAACGAAGACCATTGTTGTATCGCTATCCGCCGTGTGGCTGACTGTCAGTTTCGGTATGGCACCCAACGGTACTGCCCCCGCCGCAACTAACCCAGCAGACGTCGGTCACAGCCATACAGATCCGCGCAATGTGGAATTGCCACTGAACATTAATCCGCACGATGTGATGGGCGTAGAGAGCTGTGAAAAGTGCCATGCTGCGGAGGTTTCGGTGTGGAAGCAGACGCCTCACTCAGCGACGTACCTAACGCTGCATCGTCAGCCTGAGGCGCAGCGCATCGCCAGCCAGCTAGGGATCAGTTCATTTAAAAATGACAGCGCTTGCATCAAGTGTCACTACACCATGCAGGCGTCCTCGGCAGGCATTGAAGCGATCGCCGGTGTGTCGTGTGAATCGTGCCACGGAGCAGCCAAGAACTGGATCGATGTCCATAATAACTATGGCGGCCCGGGGGCGACCAAAGAGCTGGAAACTCCTGCACATCGCGTCGAAAGACTGCGCGATAGCATCGCCGCAGGCATGCGCAATCCGATCAATGTGTACATGGTAGCGCAGAGTTGCTACCGCTGTCATACGGTCCCCGACGAGCGGTTGGTAAACGTGGGAGGGCATTCGGCGGGGAGCATGGATTTTGAGTTCGTGGCTTGGTCCCAGGGGACGGTCAGGCACAATTTCCTGCGCAGCGACGGTGGTCACAGCAATCCACCGTCGAGCCCCGAACGCTTGCGGCAGATGTTCCTGGCCGGGATGATTGCCGATCTCGAGTTCAGCTTGCGGGCCACGGCGGCGGCTACCCATAAGGCAAGCTTCGGCATCAATGCCGCCGGGCGAGCCTCCCGGGCGGCCAAGCGGTTAACCGCCGCGCATTCGAGACTCAAGCCGCCGTTGCTGCTTGAGATAGTGAGCGACTACCAAGGGGGC
>JBEBXX010000256.1:0-4622 GCA_040391435.1 Aureliella helgolandensis
CGAGCTGGTCGAGGACTTTTGGTATTCGTTCGCCAGCAACGCTCTGTGCAATTACCACATTCTGTTGCACTACGGTCGAAACACGCACCACATCGCCGAAGCCATCTTCAAAGCTTCCGCCCGCGCCCTGCGCATCGCCACCACGGCCGATGCACGTCAAACCGGCATTCCCAGCACCAAGGGCGTGCTGTAGCTTCAGGCTTATAACACATCTACCCCGGAGGGCTATACATCCCTGCCGGTGGTGTCAGCCGGAGTCAGCCACCGGGTCCCAGCAGCGAATGAACTAGCCCAGAGGGCGATACATCCATCAGCCTCTGAGCAGAGCTAATTGCTACCAGTGCTTCCGCTTCGGCACTGGCTACCAAATCCGCACGCGGTTCTCAGGCGCGATATACATGGCATCGCCCGGCTTAACATCGAAGGCTTCATAAAAAGCATCCATGTTCGATACGATGCCGTTGGCGCGAAACTCGCTCGGCGAGTGCGGATCCTGCACTAGTCGCTTGCGCAATTCCGGCTCGCGGTATAACCGTCGCCAGACTTGTCCCCAGCCCATAAAGAACCGCTGGTCTCCGGTCAGTCCGTCGATCTCGGGCGCGGGCTGTCCGTCGAGTGACATGCGATAAGCCTCGTAGGCAGTCGCCATGCCACCTAGGTCGCCGATGTTTTCACCTAGAGTAAATTCTCCGTTGACGTGCATGTCTTCGAAAGGTTTGTAGGCATTGTACTGGGCGACTAACTGCCCGGCGCGGCGCTCAAACTCCGTCCGGTCTTCGATGCTCCACCACTTGCGCAAATTGCCATCGCCGTCATATTGGCTCCCTTTATCATCGAAGCCGTGGCTAATCTCGTGGCCGATTACCGCCCCAATGCCGCCGTAGTTGACTGCGTCGTCGGCTTTCAGGTTAAAAAACGGTGGCTGCAGAATAGCCGCCGGGAAAACGATCTCGTTCATGACGGGATTGTAGTAAGCGTTGATTGTCTGCGGCGTCATGTGCCACTCGTTGCGGTCGATCGGTCCACCCAGTTTGTCGATCTCGCGCTGATGCTCGACCTCGGCCGCGCGCACAAAGTTACCGACCAGATCGTCGGGCTTGATGACCAACTTCGAATAGTCCTTCCACTCGTCCGGATAGCCAATCTTAGTTGTAAACTTGGACAGCTTTTCATGAGCCTGCAGCTTGGTGACTGGGCTCATCCAGTCCAGCCCGTCGATGCGTTTGGCAAATGCCTTCTTCAAATTCTCGACCATCTCGCCCATGCGCTCTTTGGCTTCGGGTGGAAAATGCTTCTCGACATACAACTTGCCCACCATCTCACCTAAGATTCCATTGGTCGCTTCCACCCCGCGACGCCACAGCGGCTTCTGCTCCTCGACACCGCTGAGCGCAGTTTGGTGGAACTGAAAGTGACGCTTCTCGCTGGTTTCGGTCAAATCCATGGCAAAGGAATCGATGATGTGAAAAGTGTAGTAGTCCTTCCACATTTGCAGCGGAGCTACGCCGAGCATGGCGTTGACGGCGGCCAAATAATCAGGCTGTCGCACTACAAACTCCGGCTGCTCGCTCAAACCAGCCACCTCCAAAAACGTGGCCATGTCCAAGGCGGACAGCGCGCTGATCAGTTCATCCCGAGTGACTTTGTTATAGGTCGCCTCTGGATCGCGATTTCGCACGCGATCCCACTGAGCGCGCGCGATTGCGGTCTCCAACTTCAAGATATTCTTAGCGGCTTGCTTGGGCTTGGGATGCTCGATCATCGCCAACATATCGGCGATGTAGGTCTCGAAATCAGTTCGAGCTTGGACGAACAGCGGGTTATCGTCGACCAAGTAGTAATCGCGGTCAGGCAGCGTTAACCCGGACTGGGTAAAGTACACCGTATACTGATCGCTCTGCTTTGCATCCGGTGAGACATAGCCGCCGAAAGGGCCCGCGATGCCGATGCGGAACAGTTCCGCCAGCGCAGGGGCGAGCTGCAGCTTGTTCTTGACATCTCGGACCTTCGCCAAGAGGGGTTCGATAGGCTGCATGCCGAGCGAATTACGATGTTCGATGTCGGTCAGGCTTTTGAAAAAGTCCCCTACCTTTTGGCTGTCACTGCCTGCGGCAGCATTCTCAGCAGCCGCTTGCTCGATCAGTGCCCGAATCGCCTCTTTGGCTTCGTCATCCAACTCCGAGAAGGAACCATAGTTGGATTGATCCGCTGGGATTTCCGTCCCCTCCAACCAGCCTTGATTGACATACTCATAAAAGTTTTCGCCGGGCTGGACGGTCTTGCTCTGATACTGCAGCTCAATACCGGAGACGCCCTGGTCTTTGTCGGCGGCCTCTACCAGAGAGCCGCACAACAGCCCCGTCCCAATCAACGAAAACAGGGTAAGCAGCGATCGAAAATTGTAAAGTATTTCCATAGATCGATTCCATAGATCGAGTAGCGAAATGTTGAAGGTTAACAGCGCGGGCTGGGTGTTTGTCGTACGATCGCTCCGCCGATCGGCTAACTGCGAATCGGCGGAGCGGTTCGGCGACTATGGGCTATAACGACGAACCGGCGGAGCGGTTCGGCGACTATGGGCTGTAACGACGAGCCGGCGGAGCGGTTCGGCGACTATACCGCAAGTATTACAGCTGCGAATAGGGCTTGGGGAGCCAGTCGCTCTTTTCGATTTTGCTGACGGTGCCTTGATATTTCTCGACCGCCTTGAGCACCTGCCAATCGGGATGTGCGACGAACGCCTTCCAAGCAGCCTGCCGCTCCTCATCATTGTTGTAGACCGTCATGTAGGTCAAGTTTGGCATTCTGTCGCCAATTAGCGCGTTGCCCATGAATACAGGCGCAATGCCGCAATCCAGGAAAATGGGGACCTCCCCCGCATTAAACATCTCAACCTTGAGGTCGCCCAGCTTCTCTGTTGGGCTCTCGTAGACGCGCATTTCGAACAGGCGCGGCTGCTCCTCCCGCTTTTGCTTAGGCACAATGACGGTCGGCCAGCAATTGAACGACATCAACAGTTCGCTGCGAATGCGTTTTACCAGCGGCTCTGCGGCTGGAGTATTCAGATAGTCCGCGGCGGCAGTTTGATATCTTTCATCATGGGCCCTTTGTGCGGCCGCGCCGGTCACCGCTGCCACGCTCGCGCCAGGGATCAACAGTAGGACCTGGATCTCCCTAGCTTGCTCCGCGTCCTGTGCTGGCTTAGCATCGCCTGCTTTGAGCTGCTGCTCGCTCTGTGGGGCTTGCGCAAAAACGCCGATCGGCCCGAGCTCTAGCCGAGTCAGCGCCGGCAGTAGGGCATGTTCCAGATATGCGTCTAGTTTTGCCTCAGACGCTTCGTCAACCACAGTATAAGTGCGCAGTTCCAAGGCTTGATTGATACCCAACTCTTGGGCCGCGGTCGGCGAATGCATGAACCAGCCAGCCAGTGCCAGACAGGATACGGTGAGCAGACTTCGAAACATGATGTACTCGATTCTAGATGAGATTGAAACAGGTGCCTCGGAGTCTCGTGCTGAGCACTCCCCACAAGCTTAGCTCATAATTATAGAGCCCAACCGCTTCCAACGCAGCTAGATTAAAACAGCTTTGGAGCCGGCACCGCGGTTGGCGTTTTTTTAGAAGGACTCCGCTTAGCCTTCTTTGGCTTGGCTGTAGCATCTCCTCCCAGCCGCTTGCCCTGCTCAGTGGTCGGCGCGGAGACTTTGGGCTCCTCGGCCCCTTCGAGCCGTTCACCGACGGCAGCTCGCTCGAGCCGCGCCGTCCCGAGCTTCACATAATCCTCCGACAGTTCAAAGCCGAAGAACTCACGCCCCAGCTTTTTCGCAACCGTCAGCGTAGTCGAGCTACCCGAGAACGGATCGACCACACACTCGCCTGGATTGGAACAGCCGCGAATGATTCGCCCCAGCAATTGCTCTGGCATTTGACAGCCGTGGAAACCAGCCCGCTCCTTAAACGTCCCGGCCACGCGTGGGAAGTACCACGTGTCCTCTTCGGGCTGAAACCCCTCGGGACAGTCCTGGGGACGCAAAATCCAGGTATCGTCCGGAGTGCGGCCAGCCGGATTGCTGCGCTTATCTTGATAGACCAATTGCCGCGCCGAAGGCACAGCGATCGCCTCGCGGTTGAACGTGAACTTTTTGGGGTCTATGATAAAGTAGAAAAGATGCGCGTGCGAGCGAGTGAATTTCAATTTGCAGTGTACGCCAAAGGTGTAATACCAGATGACCCAGTTGCGAGTGTGGAAGCCAATTTGCGTGGCCGCCACCTTCAGCTCCGCCGCGTATTCGTCGCCGATAGCCAACCAGAATGTGCCGTCGCTTTTCAACACGCGGTGGACCTCGCGCATCCATTGACTCGACCATTCGAGGTACTTTTCCGCAGCCAGCCGATCGTCGTACTCGTCGTACTTAAAGCCAATATTGAAGGGGGGATCCGCGAAAACCAAGTCAACCGAGCCGTCAGGCAGATTTTTCAAACCTTCGATACAATCACCCTGGTGGATTTTGCCAAAGTATTCGGCGAGCGTCTTGGACATAGGCATATGGGTTTCGCAAGTGGCAAGAGACTTCAAGGCAGATCAGACTTCAAGGCAGATCGCCTGCAACCATTGTAGGCAT
>JBEBXX010000257.1:0-4621 GCA_040391435.1 Aureliella helgolandensis
GGCGAACGTAATCTAGGCGAACGTAATCTAGGCGAACGTAATATCGCCGAACGGAATATTGGCGAACGGAATATTGGCGAGCAGCCCCGATTCGAGCTTTCTGGCCGACCGCGTGGCTGCTCTGCTCACTCCAGCTCCGTTACCAAGGTGCCACAGATCGTGCTACCACTCTCAGCATGCCAAGCGATGTGCTGCAGAAGCCATTCATACGAGCCGCATGACTCGGGGCCCAGGAGCACAAAACTGCTGTCGCAGTGCCTGCCGATCATTCGGCTGGGCACTTCGGCAATCGGCCCCAGGTCGATGAGCACGAAACCAAACTCGCGTTTCCACTCAGGCAGCAGATACGACAGCCTCTCGAGAGTAGCCAGCATCTGTTTTCCAGCCGCGACAGAGATGTTCACTTCCGACCACGGGCCCAACGGCGAGGCTGCGATGTGGGGCGCGGATTCAGTAAGCTGGCTAGCGCGTGGCGAATCGAACTTGCCGGCGTTGCCGATTCGCACGATCAGCATAGGGCGTCGCGCTCGCAGAGCGGTCAGGGCATCCGCAATGAGCCGCGCGTAGCCTTCGATGACGCACCTCGGTGCAGCGGTCCGATTGCCACTGATCAAGCCGATGGTGGTGCATTGAGTTAGCTGCGACTCGTGCGCCAACTCAGCCGCCCAGCTTTGAGCGGCGTGGACAGTGGCACGCGGTGCCGCCTCCTCAGGGACAAGGCGTTCAGGCGCAGAGCCGCGCGTGCCATGAGGTGCGGACAAGCGGTCCAGTTGTCCATCTCGCACCACACAGACGGCCGCAACAGTTGAGTCGGCCGCTTGCCGAGCGTCGTCTGAGTCAGCGCACTCGGCTGGGCAGTGCTGGGAGACTAACTGCGGAATAGTGACTTTCGTCGCGGTCAGATTCATGATGTCACTGCCTGTGTGCGTGGTCTAACTGAAGCGTATAGTCGGGTTTGCGCCAGCATCCGGCTATTTGCGGAGTTTCGCGAAGAGCTGGCTGTAGGGGGCGATTTTGGTAACGTTCGCAGTCTGGACTTCAACCGGGTGGCTCGCCAGCGGAAGATCCTCCTCGATCACCAACAGGTCGCGGTCGTCGTCGGCTGACGACGCGAAGAGTCCCGAGCCTGCGCGCGATTCCTCCTCAGAGCTTGCTGCGAGCGGTCGGTGCATGGTGTAGATCTCATAGTTGGGGCCCTTGCGACTGGTATCTCGCACGGAGCGTGGTCGCTGTTCGGGCGACTCGAGCGGGATCTGTTCGACGCTGAACGGTTCCACGGAAAATGCCGCAAAGTTAAGCTGAGATACCATGTCCTCGATCTCTTCGTGAACGGCAATCTCACATTCCGCATCGAGCGGTGCGACATTCAGTGTCCAAGTGTCCCATTCTGCTGACCGGGCGCTGCCCGCTGCTGTCTGTTCGTGGCTGTCAGCCTCAGCCGTATTGAGCGCCACGGCGAACTGCTCGATGCGGTCGATGTAGTCAGCCGCCTCGGCAGCTTGGCGCGCCGAGTGGGCGGCTAAGCTCTCCAGCCCGCTCTCGCTGGCAGGCAAGCTCTCCTCAACTTCGAAGTCATCGCCGAAAAGCTGGCTGGCCGCTGGCGAGTGATGGAAGATCGGCGTGTCGTGATTGTCACCGCGTGAAGCCGGAGGGGTCAACGGTGGATCGTTCTCCCACACCCCTAGCGCGTCATAACCGTGCTGCTCGTCCTCTAGGGCTAGCAGCCTTTCATCGGTCGGGCGATCGCTAAAGAAACTTTCTTGCGCTGAGCGGGGTTCGGCCTTAGCCCAGGTTAGCGACTGCGAATCGGGCTTGGCCAGCCGTGGGCTAGGGGCGACCGGCGCTGCGGCTGACTTGACCTTTAACAAGGCAAGCGCCTCGCTCGCATCAAACACTACGTTCGGTCGAACGAGCGGATCCTTGGCGTCTGCGCTGCAGTCCGGTGAACACAGGGTGACTTGTTGGCTGGCCGGCGGGCAGCACTTGGACGTTTGCGGTGAAACTCGCATCTCTCGCATTTCCTCGTAAACAGGGAAGGTTGCTGGGCCATCGACGATGGCTGTGTTACGGAGGGCGTCGGGGCTGTTGATAGGGAGCTGGACAAGTTCGGCGTCTGGGGCGAAGACAACACCTTCTGAGGCGACATCTTCCGAGGCGACGAAAGCGGCGAAGAAGCTCGGAGTGTTTGGGCCTTCCGGAGCGCGCGAGCGAATCGGGCCTGAGGCGCTGGATGGTTCCTCAAAGGTTACGCTGCTAGCTGGCTCGTCCGCCGGCCACGACTCATCGTCTTGCAACGCGCCGAACTCGACCGTACTGTGCGCCTTGCCGTCGAGCGGTGCCGAGATTGGGCTTTTGTCTGCGCCTACATGCCACGGAGCGGGCAACTGCTGGAGATCCGACCAGGCTTCTTCGACCAGAGCTGAGGAGACTGGGCATTGGGCGCGAGCGATGGCCAGGGCCAGCGCGTGATCCACAACCTGGTTGGTCAAACGTGGCACGCCGTCGCAGGCAACGTAGACGGTGTGCATGGCCTCTTCAGAAATCCAGCGATTAGGCTGCAGGCCCGCCACCGTCAACTGATGCCGAATATAGTCGCAGGTCTGCTGACGATTCATCGGCTGTAAATAGCAGCGTGCGGCTAGCCGCTGATTGAAGGATTCCATTTGCGGTTCGGCAAAGGTGTGTTCTAAACGCAAGTTGCCAATCAGTACTAACCGCGTGCGAGGTTGGTTACCACGCGTGAAATTGTTGATCAGACGCAGTTCGTCGAGCAGCTTGGCAGGCAGCGTATGAGCTTCGTCAACAATCATCAGTACGCCTTCAGGGGCGTGGTCGCTCGACGGCTCAAGGCGTGTCAGGATCGATAGTCGTAAGTCGCCTTCCGATAGGTCGCGGTAGGGAAGCTGCAGCTCGAACAAGATATTCTGCAGCAGCGCCCGGCGACTGCACAGCCGTGCCGCATGAAGCTGCACGATGTCGAAACGGCTGGCTAGGTCAGCCGCGACGACCATACCTAGTAAGCTCTTGCCCAACCCAGCGCCCCCCAAGACCATCGCTGGGCCCTCGGCGCGAAGCATCGCACGGACGACTGTCTGTCGCGCTCCTTCGATACTTTCGTAGGGAAAGTAAAAGCGGGCATCGGGAGTAGCGCGGAAGGGACGCTCGTGAGACTGAAATAGTTCTTCGTGCATGAATGCGACTCGGTTAATTCAAAGCGTAATGGGACGAATCGTTGATACTGGTGAGAGATTGGGTCTTCAAGGCATGCCCGTCAGCAATCGGCCGAAGGCCGCCAGGGGGCTGTTGACTAGCACGTCGCGCCAGATGGTGTCAAGGAAAAATCGGTTGGCTGCTATGACCACCCAAAATGTCAATCCCCATTCGCCGATCCGGGTCAGTCCGTAACCAATCCGCGCCGCGGTGATTGGGCCTGTGCTGGCGAGCGCCGATTGATAATCCAATTTGGGCAGGACGAGGCGTCCGGCCATCGGTATGCTGTGCAGCGCTAATTGCTCGGCCACTTGGCTGACGTGAAACGTGCCACCGGAGTGTCCACGGTGCTGACACCAACCGGCGGTGGAGCCGGCCGCCAAGCCCAGCACCAGAATACTAGCAACCATCCAAAATGGGATCGACGTCGGTCGCGGTGCGATTAAGGGCACGCTGGCAATTTGCAAAGTTCCTGAGGAGCGATCGATCTCCTGCATCCACGCCATTTCCGTTTGCTTGACGCGCTGTCTAGCTTGCTCGACCTGGGCCTTTAAGTGCAATTCGAAGTTGCGGTCGTCCCGAGCTTGGGATTCGCTTGGTGAGCCGGCTTGCACTGCGACTGTCGCTTGAGCGGCGCTCGACTGGCCTGGCTCGGCCAAGGTAGCTGAGTCGGATCCGGGCAGCGTCGCAGCGGCAAGTGCGTCGCCGGAGAGGTCGCCACTGGAGCGACCGACAGTGGAGCGACCGACAGTGGATGTGTCAGCCGGGGATAAGCTAGCGGACGCCGGTTCGGCATAGCTGGCCAGTTGGAATGCGCGCGGTCGGCCTACTTCGGCAGTGCTGCTGGAGTTCGCTTCGTCGGCCTCGTCGGTGGTTGGAACGGGCGACAAAACCTCTTTAGCGGCTAGGAACGCAAATTGCGATTGGTAGTGTTCGGCTGCCTCAAGCTCCCACCGAGCGAACCGCACCGCTTGTGCCGCACTGGCTTGAGCCAGCTTGTCAGGCGCAATTTTCGAGATGTTGTTGAGCCACTGGTAGTGGCGTTCCGCCGTGCACCGACTGCTCCATAGCGTACCCACCTCGATCAACACTACCTTTTCATCTGTCGGATCAGAATCTGCGCTATGCTCTTGCTCGGCCAGATCCAAGACTTTGACAGACAGTAGCAGGATGTCTTTATCCTCATTCTGCTTGACGGCCATGCGATCGGCCACAACAAGACTATGCAGTTTCTCTAGCCGAGACTCTGAAACCACAATTTTGGACCGAACGTGGTACTTGACGCTCATCGGCGGCATGAAGTTGAGAAACGTCAGTATAATTGCTAAGGCAAAGACGACTCCGCACCAGGCGGCGCGGCGCATTAGCACATTGGATTCCATGGAGAACTCGCTGGGAATTAAACTGGCCA
>JBEBXX010000258.1:0-4610 GCA_040391435.1 Aureliella helgolandensis
GGCGGAAAACCGGGAGGGGCCATTCGCGTCACCGGTCCCGGCGGCGGCTACGAAATTAGTCGCCGAGCTCAGTTGGATCAAGGCACCACCGGCGGCCATTTGACGGTCACCGGCAGCGATGGACTTTCGCAGGGCCAGCACCGCTTGGCGATGTTGCTGGGGCAGGTCGACGAAAGCATTTTCACCAACGTATTCGCCATCGGACTCCGCGAGCTACAGGAGCTGAGCACACTGGACGACACGGCAGCGGCTGACGAATTGTACAAGCTATCCAGCGGGCTCGATCGCGTCTCACTGGTCGACGTTACGCGGCAACTCAGGGCCGCTCGCCAACTGATCGTAGGTGCCACGCCCGACGATGGACAAATGCAGCGTCTGATGCTGCAACGCGAAAAGCTCCGCGACGAAATCGATCACTTGACCAGTCAGGGTCGCCGCTGGAGCGAGTTGGCGGCGCTGCGCAATACGCAGAGCAGTGAACTGGACGATTTGAAACAGCGGATCGCGCAGTGGGAATTGGAAGCCAAAACATACGAGGTCGCTATCGGCGTCCGTCCGACTTGGATCAAGCGCGCCGACCTGCAGCAGCAGATTCAACAGTTGGCCGCGCGGACCGACCTGCCCGAGACGGCTGCCGCAAGATTAGCCGAATTGACCGAGCAGTCGCGCGAGCGCGAGCGGAAGTTGGGCGAATTGCGCCAGCAGCGCAGGGCGCTGCGCGAGCAAGCTCGCACGCTTCCGCTGCGCCGCGGCATCCTGGAACTGGCCGCTAAGATCGAAGCCGCAGCCGAACAGGCTCCCTGGATAGGCGCACTGCAGAAAAATGTACAGCGCGTCGAAGGGCAGATCCAGCAAACTCGCCAGCAGCTCTTGGAAGACGCCAAACGGTTAGGCATTACCGAGGAGGATCAGCAGGCGCTGCTGGACGATCGTCGACTGGCCAAGATGCCCGATCTATCGCGACAAGCCATCAATCAGTTGGCCGAGCCCGCCAGCGAGGTGCGCCTGTGGTCGACCCGCTTGAAACAAGCCAAGCAACAGAGCGAGGTGGACAAGAAGGAAGCCGATCGACTGAGCAAAGAACTCACTCAGGCGCTCGAGAATCGATCCCATGGCGACATCCACGCCGCCATGCAAGCCAACGCCGATTTGATCGGCCTGCTGCGCAAACGCGCGCAAGTTCAAGAAGCCCTCGACAAACAACTTCAGCGGCGCGAACAACTGGAGGAGGAAGCCCTCGACTTGGCCGTCGATGAAGCACTTCCGGTGGAACGTTCGTTTTTGATGGGCATCCTGTTCGTCGGCGGCGCGTTCTTATTTCTGTGGGGACTCGGCAAGCTGCTTCCGTTCTTCAATAACGGCGCAGCTCCAGATTCGACCAACGGACTACTGTTTGTCGTGTGCGGCATGTTCATGCTCTTTTTCGGCTTGATGTGGAGCAACGTGCTAGACCGCTCGACGGTCACGGATCTTGAGGACGTTGAAGACCAGATCGATGCGCTGCGAAAAGAGATTCGCAAGACCGAAGTCGAGCGTGACGAATTGGATCGACGTTTGCCGGCTAGTCCGGCACCCGTCGAAACACGCATGCGCGAGGCCGAAAGCGAGATCGCTGGGCTAGAGAGCCTGCTGCCCGTTCAGCACAACCTCCAGGCAGCTAGCGACCGCTACAAAGCCGCTCGCAAGCGGGCCGTACAAGCTGCAGAATCATTGCGCAGTGCGCGCAGCCAGTGGCAAAAGACGCTCAGCCACTTGGGCTTGACCGAGTCGCTCTCTCCGAAGAGCATTCGCATCATGGCCGAGGGCTACGACTCGCTGCTGCAAACCCGGCGACGCATGCAGAGCTTGGAAGAGGAACTCGAGACTCGGCAATTGGAATTGGGCACGCTGACGCAGCGCATCGACTCGCTGGCGCGGCAGGCCTTTGCCGCCAAAGCCGCCAGCGATTCGGTCGGCAACCAAGCCGCCGGAGCTGACCAGGACGACGAATTTGAGGACCTGGGCAGTCGTAGTGAGGCGAAAATGAAAGCCCGCCACAGTCTGCATGATCAACCCAAATCCGAGCCGCTTCGAGCAAACGTCGAAAGCGCGACCCTCGCCCTAGATCAATTGGCCAAACTGACCAGTTTGATCAGCTCTCAGGAGCAGTACATCCTGCAGAAGCGCAGTTTGAAGGAACAGGACCAACAGCTTTCAAAACAATCCGCGTCCGTACAGAAGGCGCTCGACAAGATCCATCGCACGCACAGTGCGCTGCTGGCCGAAATCGGCTGCGAATCCGAAGAGCAACTGATGGAACTGCTGCGCATCAAGGAGCAGCATGAGAAGCTGACCAAGCAACTAAGCGAATTCGCCGAGCGCATCGTCGCCGTGATCGGTGGTTCAGTGCCGTACGAAACCGTAGCCCGATTGCTGGACAGCCCGGGGGCTGACGAATTGGAAAAGCGCTGGGAGCAGATCTCGCAGCGTACTCAGCAAGCGGAACAAAGAGTCGAACAACTGCACTTGCGACAGGGCGAATTGGGGCAGGAGATGAAGTCCTTGGCGGCTAACCACCGCTTGGCCGAGTGCAAGCTCGAGTTGGCCTGCATTGAAAACCAACTCCGGGCCTGTGGCGAACATTGGCAGACGCTAGCCGTCACAACGCAACTGCTCGACAACGTTTGCGAGGTCTACGAGACCGAGCGGCAACCGGAAACGCTGCGAGAGGCATCGGCCTTCTTAAACCAGTTGACCGAAGGCAAATACGTCCGCATTTGGACGCCGCTGGGAAAAAATCAATTGCGGATCGACAATGCCACCGGCCAAGCTCTGCCGCTGGAGGTGCTCTCGCGCGGCACGCGCGAAGCTGTATTCATCGCCTTGCGGTTGTCGCTGGCCGCCGCCTACGCGCGACGCGGAGTGACCTTGCCGCTGGTGTTGGACGATGTGCTGGTGAACTTTGACTCAGTTCGCGCCGAGTCTGCCGCAAAAGTGCTCCGCGACTTTGCCGCGCTCGGTCATCAGGTAATTATGTTTACCTGTCACGAACACATCATGCGCATCTTTAATGCGATCGAGGTGCAAGTCCGCGTGCTGCCCAACCAGGGCCAAGACGGCGAAGCCGAAATCTTCTATCCAGAACTATTCGAAGAACCCGTCAGTGAGGCTCAAGCGGCCGACCCAGAAGTTGAGACGGAAGAACTCCCTAAACAAGAAATTGAGAAGCAGCTCCAGCAAACCGAACAGCCGGAACCGCAACCAGAACAGGCGCAAAGCGTCGCGCCGGCTCCCGTGGAGCAATCCATAGTTGCCGAAGAGGCTGTCGAGTACGAGGACGCTGCCGATGATCCTGAACCGGTCACACCTCCGCCGGTGCCGAAGAAGCCGCGCGTTCATGCCCGTCGCATGGTTGTGGTCGAACAGCCCGAGATCGATTGGCTGTGGTATGAACGCAATCCTGACCGATCGGCCTGGGGATGGGTCGATTCGGAAGAAACCTCCGACACGGGCTCTCCGCCGCCCGATCTGTGGTGGAATCGAAATTCGCAGCACTTGGTCGAAGAGAAATAGAAGCCGCAGCACTGCTAGCTCCGATTCAAAGCCGACGTTCTCCCCAACACGCAAAAGCAGAGAATGTTACGCGAGGGCAATGAAACGGTGACTAACCGGCTTCATCGTTACATTTAACGACTTTTTCTTGTATTTCGCGCTTACAGATGGTAGAGTCTTACCTAACCTGCTTGGTCGACCCGATTTGACTGAGTAGCATAAGCGATATATCTTTCTAAGATCTTGCGAAATAAGGTCCCGAGACTACGGGGATGTCCACCATGACTAGAGGCTTTCGATATTGGTTTCGATGCGTGACTGTCGGAACGTTGACGACAATCATTACTTTCAATCCCGCCTGGGCGGGCCGCGGGCTGTGCAATCTGTTCGGCAAGCGTGCTGTAAATTGCGCACCGAGCGTCCAGTGCGTGCCTGCAGCGGTGAATGATTGCTGCAGCCCAGCGGTAGACGTTGCTTCCAGCGGCGATTGCTGTGGCCCTGCTGTCGAGATAATCTACCCGTCGATCGACCCATGCGCAGCACAGCCCGCGGATCAGCAACCCGCGGCACCGGCGGAATCGGCGCAGAAGCCAGCCGATGGAGAAGCTCCGGCGCAGGACAGTGCACCTGACTCCCAGAGCGCGCCGCCCAGCGTGGCACAGCCAGAGCAGCCCCAGGATCTGAAGCCGGCCGACACGAGTCCTTCAGATGCAAGCAGCCAAAACGCCGATAGTTCACAGCCTGAGCCACCGGCTACTTCCACTGCACCAGCTGACGTCAAACCCGCCGCTCCCGATGACACGCTGCCCGCGACGCCTGCGGAAAACGCCGATGAGGATTTGTTTGGTACGCCGCCAGCAAGCGACGCGGCACCGGCCGCACCAACGGACACCGAGGATTTGTTCGGCGCACCAGCCACCGATGCTGCTGCACCAGCTACGCCAGCCGCACCCGCCGACGCCAATGATCTGTTCGGCGAGCCAGCTACCGACGCTGCACCAGCGCCGCCAGCCGCACCCGCCGATGCGAATGATCTGTTCGGCGCGCCAGCTACCGACGCGGCACCGGCTACACCCGCC
>JBEBXX010000259.1:0-4610 GCA_040391435.1 Aureliella helgolandensis
GAAAGTCAGCCGCGCTCAAGGACTGCAGAATGGTGTGCATCTGCCGCCGCGTAGCAGCGATCATGTGCAGTTCATTTTCCACGTCCCGCAACGCGTAAGCCAGCCCAGCCGCAAAGGTATCGGGATCACCGCCGAAGAACGTTGGTTGATGCTCGGCAATGACGCGTTTGAGCCGGTCGGCGTAAACCAATTCGAAATCAGCGATGTGACAGACGACTTGTCGCGTTGACCACTGGCCAGCGATCGGCACCGCATCCAGTTGGCTGGCGGTCATGCCGGCTATGGAGCGGCGCAGCAAGTCCGTTCCCGCTGCATATTGGTCGAGTAATTCAGCAGTCAGCATGGGGTGCACTCTCTATCAGCCGTTTGGGCGTTAGCCACGGTTGTACTCATAATTCACTTGGCATTGGCCACGTTTACTTATCGACCAGCTCGATCGGCATCGAAATCAGCAGACCAGCTTTGCGAGCCTCGGTACTCGTGCGCTTTTGAATGTGGCACTTCAAACACTGCGAAGCCAATCGGATCGGGGCTGCGAATCGAAAACGCTCGGCCTCGACCGCTTCAAACCGCGGCTGTCCGTCTTTGAGGGCAGCCACAGCGGCCCGCTCAAAATCGTCGACAGGCTGGTGGTCCACATTGACCACATCGGTTTCAACTACCAACCACTTCAGCTCGACATCGAAGCTTTCGGACATCTCGCTAAAAACATCTTCCAGGGCAGCCGACGGGATCATGCGCGACTCGTCTTCGTCGAAAAAATCGCGATGGACGACCTGCAACGTACCGTGAAACGATTCGTACAGCAAGCGCGCTCGCGCGCTCGCTTCAGCGATGCTCGTCGGCGGCGGAAGGGCATCGGCGACCGCAGGCGATTTGACTTCCGCAGGTGTCGCTTCCTGGGCGTGGAGTGCCAGCCAAGAAGCCGTCGAACCGACTATCAAAAGCAGGCTCAACGTCGCTGTGGTTCTGATCATCATAGTGCCCATGGCTGTAGTTCTCATCGCGGTGCTCTTCAAGGTGGATTCCAGGCAGGTGGATGGCTGACCTTGCTCAGCCTGGAGGCTAGCCTGTCAGCCCGGACGGGCGACGCCTCGCGCCCAAAGCCGGCTGGACCTCAACGGCCACTACTGATTATATACGCGCAGGTGTACAATTTGTAGTTGGCTTTTTCAAATCCTACTTGCGGAGAAATGGCACTGACGATGGACTGCGATCTGGATACCACTCTTCCCGACTGGATTATGGAACATCCGCAGACGCAGGCGGTGTTCGATGAGCTCGGTCTCGATACAAGCTGTGGTGGCAAGTCGCTACAGTATGTATGCCATCGGCAGGGGCTCAGTCCACAAGCCGTCCTGAAGCGGTTGCAGCAAGTGGTCGATAAGCAAGAGCGGCGTGGAGCGTGAGTTGTGTTGATGATTTGACTGCAACCAGGAGAAGCGTGATGTCCGATTCAGTTTACCCACAGGCTCAGCGGCAACATTCCGAGCAGCGGCAGCGGTTGGCACCCGAGCCGGCAGCCGCCTTCAAAGCCTTTAGCCGCGCCGTGTTCGCCGACGGTGCGCTGCCCGCCAAAACGAAACAGTTGATCGCCGTAGCTGCGGCTCACATTACGCAATGCCCATATTGCATCGAGGGACATACCCAAGGGGCATTGAAAAGCGGTGCCACTGCTGAGGAGATCATGGAGGCGATTTGGGTCGCAGCCGAAATGCGCGCTGGTGCCGCGTACGCGCACTCCGTCATCGCCTTGGAGACTCTAGCCCAGGCCGATTCGGCGAGCCACGGAGCACCCTGAGCGAAATGCTAGCACTTGCTTTCCGCGGTTGAATCCTGTTCGCGCTGAAGATTGACTGCGACTGCTGAACAAATGTGCCGATAGTCCTGTGTGCGGAGGTCTACACATCGGGATAGGACGCCAATTTGTTCGACCATCATCACTCGCTCGATCCATCCGACTGGGATGCGTTCCGGCGTTTCAGCCATCAGGCGCTCGACGATATGCTGGATTACATTGCGCACATCCGCCAGCGACCTGTGTGGCAGCCGGCTGACGCAACGACCGAGGGGCGCTTTTACTCAAGCGTGCCGCACGAACCCAGGCCTATCGGTGACGCCTACGCCGAATTCCAGCAGCACATTCTGCCGTACGCGGTGGGCAATGCCCACCCTGGTTTTATGGGGTGGGCCCACGGCGGCGGGAATGTTGTCGGGATGTTAGCTGAGATGTTAGCCGCCGGACTGAACGCCAACTTGGGCGGCCGCGATCACATCCCCATCGCCGTTGAGCAACAGGTGGTGCGCTGGATGGCTGAACTGTTCGGATTTCCCAGCCAAGCCAGCGGGCTGTTCGTAACCGGTTCATCGCTAGCCAACTTCATCGCCATCTTGGTAGCTCGCATGGCGGCGCTCGGGCCCAGCGTGCGCAGCGATGGCTTGCGAACTCACCCCCAGCCCCTGGTGGCTTATGCATCCGTCGGGACGCACGCCTGCGTGTCCAAGGCGCTCGACATGAGTGGCCTGGGGGCATCGAATCTGCATTCGATCGCCGTCGATGCAGCTCTGCGAATCGACGTCGCAGCACTCGAGCGGGCCATCGTCGCCGATCGGGCCGCGGGCAAGCAACCGTTTTGTGTGGTGGGCAATGCCGGCACAGTCAACACGGGAGCGATCGATGACCTGAATGCCGTGGCTGACGTCTGCCAGCGTCAACAGCTTTGGTTTCACGTCGACGGCGCTTGCGGCGCGCTGGGCATGCTGTCCGAGCGGCTCAAACCGCGCTTCGCTGGCATCCAACGGGCTGACTCGCTCGCACTCGACTTTCACAAATGGGCTCAGGTGCCCTACGATGCAGGCTTTGTACTCGTTCGCGATCGGCGGCTGCATCAAGCCACCTTCGCTTCGCCAGCGGAGTATTTGGGACGCGCCGAGCGCGGCTTGTCCGCTGGATCGCCGTGGCCGTGCGACTATGGTCCCGATCTATCGCGGAATTTTAAAGCTCTCAAAGTGTGGTTCACTCTACAAGTCTACGGCGCAGATCGACTGGGTGAGATGATGGACCAAACCTGCGAAGTGGCGCGTTACCTAGAGCGCAGAATCGCTAGCGAGCCAGAGCTGGAGCTACTCGCCCCAGTCTCATTAAACATCGTTTGCTTCCGCTATCGGGCCCAGCACGGGGTCAATGAACTCAACTCAGCACTAGTAATCGCGCTGCAGGAATCTGGCATCGTGGCACCGTCAAGCACACTTATCAGTGGACAGGTTGCCTTGCGGGCGGCCATCTTCAACCATCGCACCACGCAAATCGAAATCGATGCGCTGTGCGATGCGACTCTAAAATTCGGACGCGAACTTAAACTCGAAGGGACTAGCTCATGAATCAGAAACCGCAAGCATTAATCGGCCTAGCGCAAATTATGCGGCTGGCATTCGTTGGCGATGATCTGTCCCAGGTCACCCGGGAATTGACCGGCCGCGTGGAGGCCAATGAGGGCACCGCTGCCGCAATGCTCGACCTTTCAGTCGTGCACCAGCTCAACGGCCAACACCAGTCTGGACTCGAACTGCAGTGGCAGGCCTTGCAGCAGCAACAGCACTACAGCTTGCGATCGAATCCCACGCATCCCGCTGTGCGCGTGCTAGCGATCATGGGGCCTGGCGAGGTGATGGCTAATACACCGATCGAGTTTTTGTTGGAGGATTCCGACATCGCGTTGGAACTGCTGTATGTTGGCGCCGGTCTACCCCCTGTGCACGACATTCCTAAGCACGATGTAGCCTTCGTGGCCGTGTGTGAGTCCGACAGAAATCAACAGCTCTTGAAGCAGCTTGACAGCGTCATGAGCTTCTGGCCCAAGCCGCACATCAATCGTCCTTTGCAGATCGCCAAACTGGCCCGTGACGGAATGAGCGACTGGCTGAGCGGCATCGCTGGAGTCGCCGTGGTCCGCTCGCGACGAGTTGGCCGAGAGGAGCTTGTGGAACAGACGCAACTGGAGCTGCAGCATGGTCCGGCTGTGGTCCGCCCAGCCAATTCGCACGCGGGGCACGGGCTGTGTCGCATCGAGCAGATCGGCCAAGTGGTCGACTACTTGGCAGCCCATGCCGCAGACGAATTCTCGATCGCTCCCTTTATTGACTACCGCAGTCCGCACGATGGACAGTACCGCAAATACCGAGTGGCTAGCGTGGCGGGCCAAGCCTATCCTGCTCACATGGCTTTATCGCCGCGCTGGATGGTGCATTATCTCAATGCCGACATGCTCGAGAACGCCGATAATCGCGCCGTCGAGGGTCACTTCATGGACAGTTTTGATTGGGAGTTTGGCGAGCGTCATCGGCGAGCTTTGGCGGCGATCGATGCCCGCGTAGGGCTAGATTATTATTCGATCGACTGCGCGGAAACGGCCGACGGAAAATTGCTGGTGTTCGAATTGGATAGCGGCGCGGTCGTGCATGCCATGGATCCAGTCGAGGTCTTCCCCTACAAGCGGCCGCACATGCAGAAGCTGTTCTCGGCCTTTCACGGCTTGGTCAAACGCACGGCCTGGGGGGCCGCTGCCGCGCCTGCCAGCCGCCTATCCGCAGATCATCGAGGTACTGCGCCG
>JBEBXX010000260.1:0-4602 GCA_040391435.1 Aureliella helgolandensis
GATGACAGTCGGCCGCTCGACGCGCACCCAGCGTCGATCGTAATTCTCTAGATTTACTAGGCCATCCGCATTGGCAACGTACTTGCGCTTGTGGTAAGCCGCGTCGAAGAGCTTGATGATTATTCCATCATCGATGATGGCGTAGGGGATCCAAATGCTTTCACCGCGAAGAATGGTCAAGCACTTGGCGAGCGTCGTCTTGCCGTTGCCTGGAGGACCATACAGAAAAATGCCACCGTTGCTGTTGACCGCGGGGCCCAGGAAATCTAGCCAGCTCGGCTCGTAGGAAATGTCTGACAACGCATCCATCAGTTGAGCGCGCTCGACAGGTGAATACTGATTGGCCTGGGCTTCGACCGACAACAGGTATTCATTGAGCGGCACGGGGGCCTGTCCCGTATAGGTGAAGGACTGTTGGTGGTGTAGGGCACGCCGCTGTCCATTTTCGGTCAGCGCGTAGTAGTAGTCGTTCAGCGGAGCCGAACGGGCGTGCGCGACGAGTTGACGAGTCCTCAAGCCGCCGAGCTGCTGGTCGACAATACCAAATGGCAGGCCCACGGATTCGGCCAGTTTGCGACCACTGATCGTACCGTTGGCCATGAGCGTTTGGCACAGCAGCGATTCCAGCAGCGACTCACTGATTCCGGCATCTTCCAGGCAGGTTGGCTCGGCGGGCCAATAATGGTCCTCGTGAAGAATGCTCGGTAGTTCGTGCCGTGAAATAGAAGTGGTATCACGCGCAAACTGACTATTTCGATTATTGGGCATAAGGTGTACCAGTTTCCGGTTGAGCGCACGGTCGCGGCGTTTGACTCTTTTTCCGTCGAAGTATACGACACGCTGGGAGGCTTGCGAAAAGGGCAGCGATTGGTCAGATTATTCCGAATGACTATCGCTGGCCTTGGGACAACTGTGATGATCAGGTGGGTTATGATGGCTCGGGAATGTGTTGCAATGGCGGCCGCTCAGACCGTTGGGCAATGGATAAGCCCACAGTGCGGCGAGTACCAGTGCGGCGAGTACCAGTGCGGCGAGTACCAGTGCGGCGAGTACCAGTGAGTCAGATTGCTTTTTCGCCGAACATCTTGCGAAACTCATAAATAAATTGGCGCAGTTCGCCAAGCGTAACCTAGGCTTCACAGTGATTTCTCTCGCTGAGGGGGAATCTGCGCATACTAGTATTTTTGGGACGTGTCGTTTCCATGGAATCTGCAATTCTTTCCGCCGCTCTCGGTCAACTCTCCGGCACACGGTCTAACCTGAACGACGCAATGGAAACCTCCTGGACGCTGGTGCGTGGCACTGGGCGATCGATTGAGCATGATGAGCAGTCGATCTTGGTGAACCCACTGCCGTTCAGCGTGGGGCGTCGCCCGGGTTGTTCGATGCAGCTCAACTTCCGGACGATCTCCGGCACCCACGCCGAGCTATCGGTAGAGAACAAGCAGTTGTGGGTCGCAGATCTAGGCAGCACCAATGGGACGTATGTCAATGGTTGTCGGATCGTGGAGCCCACGCCGCTGCGGGAGGAGGACCTGCTGCAGTTTGCGGATTTAGCATTTCGCGTTAAGAGCGAACGTCGCTCAGCAACTTGTCAGACCATGCAGGAAGACATGCATGATCGTGCGCTGGCGTTGGTACAATTTGATCGCTTAATGGAGAATCGCTTAGTAACACCCTATTTTCAGCCGATCGTCGATATGAAGTCCGGGAGATTTCGCGGCTATGAAGTCTTAGCCCGCAGTCGACTGTTTGGTCTGGAATCGTGCGCGGCGATGTTCGATGCGGCAGCGCGACTGAATATGGAAGTGGAACTGAGTCGCATGCTGCGTTGGGAAGGCATTCGCGAGGGGCTGACTTTGCCCGATAATTCGCTGCTGTTCGTCAACACGCATCCGCTAGAAATTCGCCAAGAGGGGCTGGTCGATTCGATGGCAACCATTCGCCAGCTCTCCTCAGAGGTGCCCATTATTCTGGAAGTGCATGAAGCGGCGATCACCGATCCGCGCGAGATGCGCGAACTGCGTGCGCAGCTCAAGGAGCTCAACATCGGCATTGCCTATGATGATTTTGGCGCCGGGCAGACGCGCTTGACAGAACTTGTTGAAGCTCCGCCGGACTACCTCAAATTTGACATCTCGCTCATTCGGGGCATCGACCAGGCGCCTCCGGAGAGACAAAAGATGCTCGCATCGCTGGTGCGGATGGTGATCGAACTGGGAGTCAACCCGTTGGCAGAAGGGGTCGAGACGGCCGCGGAAGCCGATGCCTGTCGCGACTTGGGGTTTTTTACTGCTCAAGGGTTTCATTACGGCCGACCCGCGCCCGTGCGGCACTTTCAATAGGCCCGAGTTCCAGAAGATCGAGTAAACAGATATGGCAAGTGTTCTGCTTCAAAGCCTTGCGCAACGAATGGTTGCCGCGGTCTACGGGATAGTTTGGACGGCATCCCTGGCCTATCCACTGGCCGCTGTAGAGCCTGCTCAGGACGCCGCTTGGCAGCGCTTCCGCGGAGCAAACGGCATAGGGAGAATCGCAAGCTGCGGTGTGCCACTACCATGGAGTGCAAGCGATATAGCTTGGGAGCTGGCCCTGCCTGGTGTTGGAAATGCCTCGCCCATTCTGATCGGCGATCTGGCTATTGTTAGCAGTGCCGACACGGCGTCGGGCGAACAGCATCTGCACGCAGTGGACATGGCCAGCGGGCAACTCAAATGGCACAACACGTATCCTTCGCAGAAGTACCCGGTTCACGCGCGCAGCAGTTTCGCGTCGAGCACGCCTTGCGCAGATGAGACGGCAATCTTTTTTTGCTGGGCCAATCCCAAGAGCTTGATGCTCGTGGCCGTACGGCATGACGGATCGGAATTATGGCGGCGGGATCTCGGACGATACATCAGCCAGCATGGCTTTGGTGGTTCACCCGTGCTGTTTGGCCAGACGCTGGTGCTAGTCAATAGCCAGGACGCGGAGGACTTGCCCGCGGGTGTCGCTGCGGGGCAGAGTCGTGTCATGGCCTTCGACAGCCTGACCGGAGCGAGCTTATGGGAAACTCCGCGGACGACCACTCGGGTTTGCTATGGCACACCAACGCTCTTCACTGATCCGCTGGCAGGTCCCGCGCTGCTGACCAGCAACACGGGGGATGGACTGTCCGCCTTGTCGTTGCAGACCGGCGAAGTCTTGTGGAGCCAGAATGTGTTCAGTAAACGCTGTGTATCGTCGCCGCTGGTGATCGGCGATCTGGCCATCGGCAGCGAGGGATCGGGGGGAGGCGGAAACGAATTGGTAGCTGTCAGTCTTACGCCGCCACATGCCGAGCAGTTCCGCATCGACCGGGCGGCAGCCTACGTGCCAACTCCAGTAGCCTTAGACGATCTGCTATTTGTGTGGGGCGATACCGGCATTGTCAGTTGCATTAAACTGCCAACGGCCGAAGTCCTGTGGAGCAAGCGCATCGGCGGCAATGTCTCAACTTCGCCGGTAATTGCGGGTGACAAATTGCTGGGGATTGCCGAGGATGGCACAGTTACCATCCTGTCGGCCAGCGCCGAATTCCGGGAGTACGGAAAAGTCCGACTGGACGAGGTCTGTCGAGCTACCCCGGCGCTGAGTCCGCAGCGGATCTTGCTACGCACTCAGTCGCGGTTGATCTGCGTAGCTTCGCGCGAGCCAGCTCAACCGAAAGACCCAGCTCAACCGAAAGACCCAGCTCAGCCGAAAGGCCCAGCTCAGCCGAAAGGCCCAGCTCAGCCGAAAGACCCAGCTCAGCCGAAAGACCCAGCCCAGCCGAAAGATCCAGCCCAGCCCTAGAAGATTCCCAGTTGATCGCGTGCGTCATCGGTCATCATGTCCTGTGTCCAGGGTGGGGTCATGACGACTTTAATGTCCACTTTGCCAACGCCTTCGATAGCCTCGACGACTTGTCGACTGTTGCCGACAAGCTGCGGGCCGGCGGGACACATGGGGCTGGTCATCGTCATCTCGATCGTCACGTCAGTCTTCTCGGGAGCCTCCTCGCTAGGGGCGAGATCGACCACGTAAATCAGCCCAAGGTCAACGATGTTCACATACAGCTCCGGGTCAATTACCTGCTTGAGCTGCTCGCGCACTTTGTCTTCACTCAGCAATTCGGCCATAGTTCTGCTTCTCCGCAAGCGTAATGTTTATCGCGTAATGTTTTTAAGCACCCGCGCATAAGTTTCCTGTTTTATCAATCAACCGTGGCTAACGCCAAGACGGCTGATTATTTGCGGAAACTTATGCGTGGGCGCTTATGGTCGGCGTCTTGTCAGCTCGACGCAGTGAACTGTCCAGTAGCAATGCAACAATTGCTCTTGCACCCAGCGATTCTGCAGACCGCCATCGACCTATTCTAACCCATTGAGGGCCGGTCCGGTACGGCAGTCGCAGCCAGCTAGGCTGATAGATTCAAGTAGCATGTTGCACAGTCGGCGAGTGGGAGTTTCTGGCTATAATACGACAAGCGACAATCGACAAGCTATTTACTCGATGACTGGCATTACTAGATGACTGGCAGCACCATGGAAACTCCAATAAATCTGCCAGACCCTGTCCAGCGGCCTCAGGCCGATGTAGTCA
>JBEBXX010000261.1:0-4601 GCA_040391435.1 Aureliella helgolandensis
GGACGAGGTGGACGCATCGCGGCTGCTTGAGCTGATCACATCCGACGATCCAGACGACCAGATGCCTCCTTCGGATCGCCCGCGCTTAACGCCCGCTGAGATCGACGTCCTGCGCAGGTGGGTTGCAGCGGGGCTGCCATGGGATGAAGTTTTCACTTTTGCGCCAGAGACTTACGAACCTCCGCTCAAGCCGCGGCCAGTCGAACTGCCACCGGCCCAGGCTCATCGCGAGCATCCTATCGACCGCATCCTGGACAACTATCTCATCAACCGGCAGCTTCCGATTCCAACCCAAGCGGACGATGAGACGTTCCTGCGCCGAGCTCACTTGGATCTGATCGGACTGCTACCCACGACCGAAGAAGTGCACAGCTTTCGTCAGGACAAGTCCCCTGACAAACGCGCGCAAGCGATAGACAAGTTGTTGGCTCGCAATGTCGACTACGCCGATCACTGGTTGACATTCTTTAACGATCTGCTGCGCAATGACTACAGTGGCACGGGCTTTATTACCGGTGGCCGCAAACAGATCAGCGAGTGGCTGTACGAATCGCTGGTGACCAATAAGCCCTTCGACCAGTTGACGCGCGAGTTGGTAGCTCCGCCAACGCCTGCTAGCCAGGGTTACATCGATGGCATCAAGTGGCGCGGTAGCACGAGCGCGGGACAAACCAACGAGATGCAATTCTCGCAAGTCGTCTCGCAGTCGTTTCTAGGGATCAACATGAAGTGCGCTTCGTGCCACGACAGTTTCATCGATCGCTGGACGCTCCGAGATGCCTATGGCCTAGCAGCTATCTACGCACAGGCACCGCTCGAGCTGTATCGTTGCGACAAACCGACGGGCCAGCAGCAAGCAGCCGCCTGGCCCTTTCCAGAGTTGGGACAAGTCGATGCGGAGGCACCACGCGAAGAGCGCCTGCGACAGTTGGCAGAGTTGATGACAGATCCGCAAAACGGCCGTTTCGCGCGAACCATCGTCAATCGCTTGTGGCATCGTTTGATGGGCCGCGGGCTCGTGCATCCGCTCGACGCCATGCAGAGTGAGCCATGGAACGTGGACCTACTCGTTTATCTGGCCAACGAATTGGTCGAGAACGACTATGATTTAAAAGCCATCCTGCGGCTGATCGCGACGTCGCAGGCCTACCAATCGGAATCCGAAAGCGCCTCGTCGGCAGAGCCAACTCTGGACTATGTCTATCAGGGACCGCTGCCGCGTCGCATGACCGCCGAGCAGTTCATGGACGGCGTGTGGCAATTGACCGGTGCGGCACCGAGCACCTACGCTGCTCCGATTGCTCACCTCGACCCGTCGCTGGTGGACGTCGATTCGATTGACTTAAGTGGCCAGTGGATTTGGGGAACTTTAAAAGACAATCAGTCCCCTGCCGATGAGACTTTGTTGATTCGCAAATTGGTCAATCTGCCCGATGACTTGGCCGGCGGCGGCGCCATTGTGACTTGCGACAACGAATTCACAATGTTTGTAGGCGGGCGAGAGGTAGCCAGCAGTGCCGACTGGACTCAGTTGCAATCTGTGGCGCTCAAAGACGTGCTTAAGAAAGGGGAGAACAGCCTGGTCTTTCGCGTTAAAAATGGCGGCGCGACGGGGAGTACCGGACCGGCAGGACTGTTTTTTGAGGCCAGGCTAAAACTGGCCGATGGCAGTCCGCTGACCATCGCCAGCGACGAAAGCTGGGAGTTCCACCGCGACGTGCCTAAACCTGTCAAAGGACGGCTGTCCGCACCAAGCGAGGGTTGGCAGGCCGTGAGTATCGCTCAGCCCAATCCAAGCTGGACACAGTTGCTGGTCAGCGAGGGGAGGTCCAAGTTGGCTATCGCCGAATTGCAAGCTGGGCAGGCACCCATGGTCCGCGCCGCCCTGGTCAAGAACACCGCCTTGATGCAATCGCTCGGACGCCCTATGCGCGACCAGATTGTATCCATGCGTCCCACCGATCTGACAACGCTCGAAGCTATCGACTTGGCTAACGAGCCAACTCTGGCCGAGGCCTTCGCTGGGGGCGGTCGGCAGTGGTCAGAGAAAAGTTGGTCATCGACAAAGGAGATGGTCGAAGCCCTGTTTCTGACCGCCTTGTCGCGTGAGCCGACCGGTTCAGAGCGGGACCTGTTCGTCGAGTACCTGGGAGACGAGCCGAGCCCCTCGCAGATCAGCGACGCCATGTGGACGCTATGCATGTTGCCCGAATTCATGTTGGTGCAGTAAGTGTGGCACCAGTGTGGCACGACGCTCCGCGTCGTTCCCCCAAGTACCCAGTATGGCACGACGCTCCGCGTCGTTCCCTCCACCAACGCCCCACCAACGCCCCACATCCAGCCTCACCCCACTCCCAGCCGGCTTACAATAAAGTGAGAGGAACAATAAATGAATCATCCAACTAATGAACATGCCGCGCTGTCCCGGCGCAAGCTTCTGCAGCAACTCTCTGCCGCCTCACTGGCGACCATGGCAATGGGCGCGCCGCGTCTTCTGGCGTCCTCACCGGTCGTGCCGGTGGAGCAGCCCGAGGCCAAAGCCGATGCCTGCATTTTAATTTGGTTGGCCGGCGGTATGGCGGCTCCGGATACGTTTGACCCCAAACGCTATCATCCGTTCCAAAAGGGACTGAAGGTAGCCAACATGCTGAGCACGTTCCCGGCCATCGATACCGCCGTGGATGATATTAAAATCTGCCAAGGACTCGAGCATATCGCCGCCGTCATGGACCGTGGAACGCTCATTCGCTCGCATGTGCAGCCCGACTTGGGAAGCATTTTGCATTCGCGCCACCAATTCCATTGGCATACGGGCTATGTTCCTCCCACCACCGTGGCCGCTCCGCACCTGGGTGCGTGGATGGCCAAAGTGCTCGGACCGCGCAACTCGGTGATGCCCGCTTTTATCAATATCGGTCAACGGCTTGAGGGTGTGGGCGAGAGCGAAGAATTAAAGGCTTTCACCACGGCCGGTTTTTTCGGAAGCGAATTCGGGCCCATGAACTTGCCGTATCCCGACCAAGCGGCTCAGTCGGTGCGGCCACCTAGCGGCATGGATGCACAGCGGTTTGCCAACCGGGACCGGTTATTTAAGCAGTTGGTCGACGCTAGTCCGCAGCGCGATTTGCTGAGTAGCCATCATCGGGAATCGATGCTCCGCTCGTTGGACAATGCCTATCGATTGCTCAGCAGCGACCAACGCGCCGCTTTCGACATTGCGCTCGAACCCAAAGAGAGTCTCGAGAAGTACGGTACGGAGCGTTTTGGACAAGGCTGCTTGTTGGCTCGGCGGATGGTCGAGGCCGGCGCGCGATTTGTCGAAGTCACTACCGAGTACGTTCCCTTTCTACATTTCGACACGCACAACGATGGGCACACCACCATGGCCCGCATGCACTCCGAGATCGATCGCCCCATCGCCCAACTGATACTCGATCTGGAGAGTCGCGGCTTGCTGGACCGCACGCTGGTCGTGGTGGCCTCTGAATTCAGTCGCGATGCGTTGATCGAAGGGGTACCCGGCTCCAATGCGGCCGATCAGGCAACCGAGAAAGTCGAAGCGGTGAGCGAGCTTAAACACTACGGCCTGCATCGCCACTTTACCGGTGGTTCGAGCGTATTGATGTTTGGCGGAGGGGTCAAAAAGGGATTTCTGTACGGTGCCACCGCGCCGGAGAGACCGCTGGTAGCCATCAGCGATCCAGTCAGCATCGAAGACATGCACGCTAGCATCATGACCGCCATGGGAATCAGCCCGCGGACCGGCTATGAGATCGAGGGGCGTCCGTTTTACGTTACTGAGGATGGTAAGGGACAATCTGTCACCGAACTGTTCGCGTGAGCGATTCACCTTGGTGAACGCAACACGTGCAACACGGCCCGGAATGGCTAGTGACTGGTTTCGGTTTGTGCCATTCATGGCTATTCGCTATACAATAAGTACCACACGCCTCGTGTTTTCACTAAATCTTGCCCCCTGACGGAGAGTCACCATCGCTAAAAATCAAAATACATTTGCCAAACGACAACGTGAAATGGACAAGCGTTTTAAGGCCCAGGAGAAACTAGCCAAGCGCGAAGAGCGCAAGAGCAATCCGACTCCGGTTGGCAACGCGGCAATAGTAGATGACGATCCAAGCGACACCGAGGAGTTAGATAGCCAGGATCTTGACCGCTGAGTGTCGTGGATCGCTCGGGAAGTCGATTGTATTACTGATCGATTTGTTTAGCTAGCATTGTAACTCTTAGTTAAAACGCGTGACGAATACAACAACCGCGTCACACCCCAAATGCTTCAGTAATACAATGGACGTCCGTCGGGATGAAGATAGATAGCGTCCTAAAGCGTATTGCATAAATCAGATGCAATAAACATTTCGAATCTACCCCGCAGGGGTTCTAAGCTTGTAGCCGGGGGTTGAGCGCAGCGACACCCCCGGAAAGCTATCGGAAGGTGCCAATTGTTCCACCGACCACTGGGCAGCTTTGATAAGCGGTTCGTTGCCTTTGGGACGTAACTTGTTGACTTGCTCAAGGCTCCCAGGGGCTTTGATCCAGCCCAGAGCCACAGTCGACGCGTATTGCACGAGCAGATCTTCGGG
>JBEBXX010000262.1:0-4594 GCA_040391435.1 Aureliella helgolandensis
CGCTTTGTTTGATTACGGCGATACCCAGATCGTCTGGACGCAACGCAACTGGGGTGCGAATCCCGATCCCGCTTACCCCTGGGGTGCCACACTCTATGGTGACAAAGGGACACTTAAATTAAGTGTCAAGGAATACGACTTTACGCCCAAAGACGGTGGTGAATCTGTGCACGGGCAATGGACTGACGAGAGCGATCAGTATCCAGAGGACCACGAGCACAAAGAGGTCGAGGTTTACGCTGGTCCGGCCACGCGCAGCCACATGCGCAATTTCCTGGCCGCGCGACAAGAGAAGAAGCTGCCCGTTTCGGACATCGAGCAGGGTTACATCTCGACCGCCTCGTGCATTTTGGCGAACCTTTCTATGCGGCTAGGGCGGAGCCTCAGTTGGGATGCTGCCAACGGACGAGTCGCAGGAGATGACGAAGCCAATGCGTTGCTGAGCCGCAGCTATCGTGCGCCTTATGTGCATCCCACCCCAGAGAGCGTCTGATCGCTGACTCTTTCCACTTAGTGCAAGCTCCGATGTCGGCTCAACCTCTGCGTGCTAGACCTTACTCAGTGACGATCATTATGCTCAGCGGCCAGCGGCGTGTGGTCGAGTTTCGGCGGCATGCCTACAACAATTTGATGGAGTTGATCGTCAACGAATTGTATGAAGACATCGGCGACTGCAAGGGGCACGCGTGGTGCGGTACGTGCCATGTCGAGCTCGTCTCGGGCGAACTTCACGAAGCCAAGAATCGCGACGAAACGATGACTCTCGAAAAACTCACCAACACGCTCCCTAGCAGTCGCCTGTCGTGCCAGATCATGATCGATGAGACGATCGACGGGATGGTCTTCCGCGTCCTCGGCGACATGTAGGCTGGTCGTCATCCTATTTCACAGCGCTGACACTGCGGAGAGAGACGTCCTGTGTCCTCAGCTCGCATGCCCCAGCGCGCTACAGGCCTACGCCGAAGATCTCGTCGAGCATGGCAAATTCTTGCTCCGGATCGACCAGTAGCGTTTCGTTGGGCAGTTGCAAACGCTCGCTTAGCCATTCGGACGCGTGCCGCATCTCGCGCAAAACTTGCATCTCCGGCAGAGCGTGCCGCGCCAGCGGGCTGTGGAAATGCTCGAATGGAGGCAGCAATTCGGCGGACTCGAGCACTGGCTCGCGCTGCGGCGTCGATTCGAGATGGTTTGCCGTAGGACTCAGCGAGTGCGCTTGCCCAGCGATGTATGTCTCTACCGCTTGAAATCCGCGGGCCTCTCGGACGAGCCCCTGTTCGATAAAGCGGATGAAGTCGCTCCCCTGCTGCCACTGAGTCTGGGCATTGGAGCCATAGAGGGTGGCGAGATCCTTGCCGCCCGAGCCGGCTTGAGCGTTGACCTGCTCGAAGGCGTGTGTGAAGCTCGCGTACCCAGGTCCAACGATCGAGGCCGTCGCGCCGCTGGTGTTAAAGCGATCACTGCCAGTGGAACCGTACAGCTCCGCCACGTCATATCCGCCGGCGTTGGCATACGCGTAGACTCGTTCAAAGCCTCCCACATAGTTAAAGTAGCCAGGGCCAGTCACGCTGCTGAACTCCGGCCGGACGCTCACCCGGTCGTTGCCCGCTGAATCATATAGGTAGGCGATGTCTTCTCCGCCGCCGGTAGCATGTACATAGATCCGATCGACTTGCTGCACTGCAAAGCGATAGCCGACTCCGGAGAGTTCAGCGCTACGCGGCCGAGCGACAAGCGTGTCGTCGCTTTCGGAACCATATAGATAAACCCGGTCCGGACCGCCGCCTCCAGCAAATGCAACCTGCTCGACCGCGTTGGCCACGATTTGAATTTTGCTGTTTTCGATTGTCGAACTTCCCGTAAGCAGTTCCACTTTTTCCGATTCGGCGGAGCCGATAATCGATAACTGATCGTTGCCACCGTAAGCGTCAATTGTCAGTTGTCCGATCGTGCCGGCCGGGTACGCGTAATGTACTTTACCAAAGTTTAGCTTGAGCCCGCTGGAGACATCCACGCCGATGATATCGTTGTCGAGCGTACCGCGCAGATTCAGTGTGCTTCCGGAGCGGGCCAGCACATTGGCTAAGGCCAGATCACCTTGGTCGGCGAGTGCCTGGCTTCCCGCGCCACCGGGCAGTTGGATGTCCAGCCACTGGCCCGCAGCGACGTTCACATCGATCCGCAGAGCGCCGTTTTCCCAGGTGTTATCGCGTAGGGCCGGGCTGCCATCGCGGGTTACCATTAGACTGCCCACCTGCGCATCGTGATTAGTCCACTGCACTGAGAATACTCCGTCTTGGCTGGCTTGCACGCGCAACGCTTGCCCAGCATTGAGCGTTGACTCGAGGTAGTGCACAATTCCTAAGTTGCTCACATCGCTGCGCGGCGGCGCGGAGCTCTCACCACCACTGCCAACACCGATCGCCTGCGGTGTATAGTCCAATCCCAATTGGTAGCTCCCGATCTCGTGATCGGCTGAGATGACGAGCTGGTAGGTCTGCCCAGCCGCGAGGGCAACTGAATGGGGGTCGAGCCCACCGCCGGCGAGCGTTTGCCCCCCACTGGTTTGCAACGACCAATGCAATGAATCGAGCCACGAACTGTCAGCATCGATCCGCAAGCTACCGCCGCTGACAGGTGTAAAGCGATAGACGTCCGTGTCACCGAGCGTGTTGATCCAACCCTCGAGCCCATGCACGGTGGACAAATCATGATGGGCCGCAGTGTGAAAGTTATCGCCTACGTTATCGCCGGGAATGAGCGCATCGATAGCTCGTTCCAAATTCAGACGATCGTAATTCTGACCTGTAAATGCGTCGTAGACGGAGTCAGCCGTTGCGTGCAAGTGATCGGCGATGGTGGTTAAGTTGACTCCCGCGTAACCCACCATATCCATCGCTTGGCGAACCAACACCGATGCGCCGGCCGCGTAGGGGGCAGACATGCTAGTGCCGCTCGCTGAGGTGAAGTCATCGATTTTACCATCTCGTCCCAACACATGATCGGGAACGCTGCTGACGATGTTGCGTCCCGGGGCCGCGATGACATGCTCGTTGCGCTGACTAAAGTCGCTCAGACTGCCGTTGTCATCGACGCTCGCAACCGGCAATACATAGGGACTAGCCGCCGGATAGCTCAAGCCGGGTGTCAAATAACGCTGAAATGAATTGCCAGCGGAGGCGGTGACTACGATGCCGTCATTAAATAGAGTCTGCAGCTCGTCCTCCAATGTGCCCCACTCCGGAACCACATTGGCGTTCCACACCGTTCCCAGCGAGAGATTGACAGTTGTTATTGGATTCTCAAAACTGTTGCGATTGTTGTGCACCCACTGCAGGGCTTGTTCAACCCAGGACAATTGCCCCTGCCCCATATCATTGAACACGCGCAGGGCGACGAGGTCGGCCCCTGGGGTTACGCCGGTGTGGCGAGGGTCATCGCTACCGATGATGCCGGCCACATGCGTGCCGTGAAATCCCATGGGTCCATCATCGTATGGATTGGCGTCATTCTCCTCGGTGAAGTCCCAGCCGCCGACGACTCGATAGCCGCTACCGAACCCCTTGCCCAGGGCCACGTGGTCCCAAGCGATGCCGCTGTCGATGACGGCGACTGTCTGACCTTTGCCAGTCAGGCCAAACCGCTGCTGCACTTCATTCCAACCTGAAGCGGCGTGAGCTTCCTGCAGGTGCGTTTCCAGAGGGATCGAATCGGCATGAGGCGAGATGTGCACGTCGCCATGCAACTCGAGAGCCTGGTCGGCTAGCACGTCGAACATCAACTGGGCTGACAGCACCAGTCGACGCTCGCAGACTTCAAACACAAATCCTTCCGCATCGATTGATTTAGTTAGTCGCGCTGTGGGCAGGCACAACGCGTGTGGAAAAGGAGTCGGATCGGAAAACAGTGCGGTCACGGTAATTCATTCACGCTTTAAACCGGAGGGGAACATCGCCCAAAGCCTAGGATGAGCTTTGCGCAGCTCAAACTGCGGCCCCTGTTCAACTGCCCGTTGTCGTCAACTTGCCCAGCTCACACAGCGACTGTGACGATTGGATGGGCTGCGCGACTCACAGAAATTGTGTCGGTTGATCGGGAGACAACTGTTTTACGCTTCCGCTTATGCCGAATGTATAAGTGCGGCCGAGCGCAGCAGCGATGGCCGCCGGCACGCAAGGGGTGCCGCCAAGAGAAAGTTCGTCTGCTTTCTCAGGACACGCAAAGGGATGCCTAAAGGGACAAATGCAATGAGCCGGCCGACATGGTTGCAGAAGATTTATTGGACTCGTTTTGCGAAGCCGATCGAAGAGCGCGAGCTGTTCAAGCAACTCATTAGCCATCCCATCCGCTCGATCCTTGAGATCGGCATCCAGGATGGAGAGCGCATGCGACGTTTGGCCAAGTTAGCGCAAGCGCCCGATGGCTGCGAGCAAATCCGCTACATCGGCACCGATGAATTCGAATCGGCGCAGGATGGACAAACCCATTTGACGCTCAAGCAAGCTCACCGCCTGGCCGGACAACTGGGTTTCAAAGCCTCGTTGATTCCCGGAGACATCGATGCAGCCGCTCCGCGCGTAGCTCACAAGCTGGGTGC
>JBEBXX010000263.1:0-4592 GCA_040391435.1 Aureliella helgolandensis
CGGTATTGGATGGAGAGATATTGGCAATGCTCCCCGCAGGCGACGTGCTCCCCTTTGCCCAGCTCCAACGCCGCATCAACCGCAAGAGCGTGGGTAAAAAGCTGCTCAGCGAAGTTCCGGTGGTGTTTCAGGCGTTTGATCTGCTCGAGCAGGCTGGCCAGGACATCCGCGCATTGCCGTTCACTGAGCGTCGCGCGCGACTCGAAAACCTGCTCTCAGCTAACTTGCAACCGAACTTGGCGATCACCACCCTGGTTGAAGGCAACACTTGGGAGGCGTGGGCGACGGTGCGTCAGGTGAGCCGTGAGATGAACGCCGAGGGCTTGATGCTCAAACGCAAGGCAGCCGCCTACGATGTCGGTCGCGTGCGCGGGACATGGTGGAAATGGAAGATCGCCCCGTATTCGATCGACGCCGTACTCATCTACGCTCAAAAAGGGCACGGCAAGCGCGCGAGTCTGTACACAGATTACACGTTCGCATTATGGAATGACGGGACGCTAGTGCCGGTCGCCAAGGCCTACAGTGGGTTGGATGACAAGGAGATTCAGCAGGTCGACCGATTCGTGCGGCAGAATACCAAGGAGTCGTTTGGTCCGGTGCGCAGTGTGACTCCGACGCTGGTCATGGAGATCGCTTTTGAGGGCCTGCAGCGTTCTACTCGACACAAAAGCGGCGTAGCCACAAGATTCCCGCGGATCGTTCGCTGGCGGCACGACAAGCAGGCTGGCGATGCGAATTCGTTGCAAGATTTGTTAGCTCTCTTGCCGGAAACTCAAAGCTCGTGAGAAAATCTCAAAAGCTCGTCACCAACTATTTCGCTTCGATCGGCTGGAAGCCGTTTCGTTTTCAACGCGAGGCTTGGCGTGCCTATCAAGTCGGCTGCAGCGGCCTCGTTCACTCGGCTACAGGTACCGGCAAGACGCTGGCAGTATGGATGGGGCCGCTGCTGGAGTGGCTGGACGACAACAAGCACCCAGCCCGGTGGAATCCAAAGCGTCCACCACCGCTGCAAGTCCTGTGGATTACTCCCTTGCGAGCGCTGGCCGGCGACACGGAACAGTCGCTGCGGCAGCCGATCGAAGGCCTAGGGCTGCCGTGGCAATTGGAGTCTCGGACCGGCGACAGTAAAGCCGCTTTGAAAGCTCGGCAACTCAAGCGACTCCCCTCGGCCATGGTCACCACGCCCGAGAGCTTGTCACTGATGTTGACGCACGAGCAGCTACTGCCGCAACTTACGGAACTGAAAGCGGTCATCGTCGACGAGTGGCACGAACTGCTCGGCACCAAGCGCGGCATTCAAACGGAGCTATGCCTGGCTCGGCTGCGAAAACTTAATCCGCAACTGCGGGTATGGGGCCTCTCCGCAACGCTCGGTAACTTGCACCAGGCCCAACAATCGTTGACCGGTGTAAAGGCCTCGCGTGAGGTGCGGATCATCCAGGGCTACACCAAGAAAAAATTAAAGATCGAGTCTGTCATACCGAAACGCATCGAACGCTTTCCGTGGTCGGGGCACATCGGAACTAAAATGATCCCACAGGTCGCAGATCTGATCGACAGCGTAAAAAGCACATTGGTGTTCGCCAACACACGTTCTCAAACGGAGATCTGGTATCAGCGGCTTTTAATGCAGCGACCCCAGTGGGCCGGGCAGATCGCCATCCACCACGGTTCGCTCGACATGTCCGTGCGGCGCTGGGTCGAAGATGGCTTGCGTGGCGGACGACTGCGCGCGGTGGTTTGTACGAGCAGCCTCGATCTGGGAGTCGACTTTACCGCTGTCGATTTAGTGATCCAGGTCGGCAGCCCGAAATCGGTAGCTAGGCTGCTGCAACGCGCGGGAAGAAGTGGCCATCAACCGGATGCTACAAGCCGGCTCGCCTTCGTGCCCACGAACGCAATTGAATTGATTGAGTTAGCGGCCACACAGGATGCAATCAAGCTTGGCAATTTGGAGGCGCGGCCACTGCTATGCAAGCCGCTCGATGTGCTCGCTCAGCATGTGGTAACGATCGCCATCGGTGGTGGGTTCGAGTCGCACGAGTTCTTGCAGGAAGTCCGCTCGACAATGGCTTACAGCTCGCTCACCGACCAGGAGTGGCAATGGGTGCTGGACTTCGTGGTCCGCGGGGGAAGTTCGCTAACCGCGTACCCAGAGTACCAGCGGGTGAAGCTAATCGATCAGCGGTATGGGGTGACCGAGCGACGAACGATCACGGCCCACAGAATGAATATCGGCACGATTACTGCGGACGCGTCGATGCAAGTCAAGTTCCAGAAGGGCAAGACACTCGGGACGGCCGAAGAGAGCTTTCTATCAAAACTGAAGGCAGGCGATCGCTTCCTTTTCGCCGGACGGCTGGTTTCGATGCTGCGGGTTCGCGACAATGTGGCTTACGTCAAGTTGGCCAAAGGCAAGCCCGACACGATACCGCGTTGGACGGGCGGCCGCATGCCATTGTCGAGCGAATTGAGTACAGCTCTGCGCCGCAAAATAGCTGAAGCGGCCACTGGCAAGTTGGTCGGTCGCGAGATGAAATCACTGCGCGGCCTGTTCGACGTGCAGCAAAGATGGAGCAGTTTACCGCAAGAGGATGAACTGCTAATCGAAAGGATTAAAACTCGAGATGGCTATCAAATCTTTGTATTCCCTTTCGAAGGACGGCTGGTGCATGAGGGCCTGGCCGCGCTGATGGCATATAGGATTTCAAAGCTGCACAAGACGACGTTCTCGATGGCGTGCAACGACCATGGATTCGTCCTGCAGTCGCCGGGGGAGATTGACATTGCCGCCGCGCTCGCCCACGGCATACTGCGCACCGACGATCTTGTCAGAGACATACTATGCTGCATGAATGCAACGGAAATGGCCAAGCGCCAGTTCCGCCAGATCGCCCGCGTCGCGGGGCTGATCCAGGCGGGGTTCCCGGGTCAGAGAAAATCGGCCGGTTACCTTCAAGCCAGCAGCAATTTGTTTTTCGATGTATTTACTCAGTACGATGCAGAAAATTTATTGCTCGCACAGAGCCGGCGCGAGGTGCTGGAAACGCAACTGGAGGCGGAGCGGATGCAGCGCGCCTTGGAGCGCATAGCAGCAAGTCGAATTGTGCTCGAGTCGCCCGAGCGCGTAACGCCCCTATCATTTCCCCTGCTGGTCGACAAATTGAGAGAGCGGCTAAGCAGCGAGACATTGGCAGACCGCATCGCCCGCATGCAAGCCGAGTTGGAGGAGGCTGCGCAGTAATACCCCAGCACAACCCACGACAAGGAGTCGCTCATCGACATCTATCTAGCAGATCAACACTTTCAACTGCTCGCTGATTGCGGTCTGTTTTGGCCGGAGCACGGCACGCTGTTTGTCGCTGATACCCACCTCGGCAAGGATGCGACATTTCGCGCTCAAGGTGCGCCTGTTCCTGCGGCGAGTACAGATGGCACGTTAGCGAAACTTTCTAAGCTCATTCGCGAAACTGGCGCGGCCCGACTGTGCATTTTGGGTGACATGTTTCATGCTAGGTCGTCGCTGTCGCCGCAGGTGAAAGCTTCGATTGGCACTTTTTTGGGTGAGCATCCCGATGTAGCGTGGATGCTGGTGCGTGGCAACCACGATGCGCGGGTAGGCCAACTGCCGCAGGACTGGCCGATTCAAATCGTCGATCCCGGCTTTAAAATGGAACGAGTAGCACTAGGGCATCATCCTGGGGAGGTTCCTCAGGGATCGGATATTTATTTATGTGGACACATTCACCCAGCCGTTAGGATTGCGTCGCGGGGCGATTCGCTCGGCAAGCTTCCATGCTTTTGGCATTCGCGCGGCTGCGTTGTGCTCCCGGCCATCGGTGAATTCACAGGGACACATGTGATACGGCCGGCCAGCCATGACGACGTGTGGATCGTGGCCGGCGGTGCGGTCGTCAAATATCGCCCTGCCTAGTGGATGGCCCTGCTTAACTTGTAACCTCCATCGCCAGCAGGAGTGCCACCTCGACGGGCTGGAATAAAATTTGCAGCAAAGTCTTGTGGGCACCGGACTATGAACCGAAGCATTTACTCGAAGGTGGTTTGATGGGCTTTGTCAAAGAGATTTTTGCTGAATTTTCGAGAGATAAATGTACTACGCTGGCTGCTGCGCTGGCTTATTACACGGCTTTCGCTCTTCCGCCACTTTTATATCTGCTGCTGGGAATACTAACTTTCGGAATGTCGGTCGCATACGACAGCGAACACGCCGAGCAACAGGCAAAGTCCGCTCTGCAGAGCCAAGTCTCGCAGATGATGGGCAATCCGCAGGCGAGCGACCAGATTGAGAAAATCCTGGAGAGCAGCGAACGCGAACCCGGCAAATGGTGGAAGACGCTGCTCAGCGTCGCTGGCATCATCGTCGGTGCGACGGGCGTGGTGGCAGCACTTCAGACTTCACTCAACCAGGTCTGGGGTGTCAAGCCGGATCCAGAGCGATCGGGCATTGTGGATATGCTCCGAAAACGCATCCTTTCGTTTGGCATGATCCTTGGGCTCGGTTTTTTGCTGGTGGTTTCCCTATTAGCCTCCGCTGTCTTGAACGGTTTCTGCGACATTATCGGTGCCTC
>JBEBXX010000264.1:0-4568 GCA_040391435.1 Aureliella helgolandensis
CTGGGCTGTGTCGCTGGCGAGTTGGTTTTCAGTGAGTTGGTTTTCAGCGAGTTGGCCAGCGCGAGCCGTCGCCGCGCGTCGCGCCAGTCCCAGCATGGAATAAAAGCCGGGTGCCTCAGCCCGCGACAGTGGCTGTTGACTGCGTTCAGCGATCGTATCTAAGTAGGTTAGATCCCAGCCAAGCTGCCCAAGCTGCAACAGGTAAGGCGGCAGCGGAGGTGCCAAGAGCTTGGACAATTCCGCAGCCGGTATGTCGGCAGGTAAGACCCACTGTGGGGCGGCTGCCAGAGCACACAACGCCGGTTCGCCGAGCGCGTCGAGCTCCACGATGGCCAGCGCTGCAAATTGGGCCGGTTGTCGAAGCTGGGCTGTCGAGAGCCACATCTGCGGCACGCGCTCGCAGTAGATCGTCAACAGTTCGCCCACTGAGCTTGCCTCGCTGTGCGAAGTGGGCTGACTGTCCGGATTGGTTTGACTGTCCGGATTGGTGTGCGACATGAGCAGTTCTACTTGGTACAACTGCGTTTGCTCCGCGGCCTGAAACCAAGCTCGCTGCGTTTCATTCAGCGCGACCGGTGTGGCGGCGCGGACCCATCCCGATAGCGTCTGGCTGCGCAGGGCCAAGCCACCGCCCAGGTCGATTGGCTGCGGCGTGCGAGCGTGGTCTACCCAACCGACCCGCCGAATCGCGTAGATGGCTTTCAGAAGTGCGTCGGGAAATTCCAGCGAGCGATCCCGCAGCGCTGCTCTCACATTGTCGGCGGTCTCGCGGTTTAGTGGCGTCACCCCCGCGGCTTGCAAAAACTCCCGCAGTGGTTCTGTTTCGGCGGCAGCCCAGGGCAGCGTCGCTTGAGCAGCTTGCACCGTGACAGCCGGTGTTTGGGCGCTGGCCAAACGCGGCTGAGCCGCTATCGAGGCCGGCGCGATGGCGGTGGTCAGCAATAGCAGCCACCACGGCCGGCCGGTGCGCCCAGTGCCCTGGCGGCGGTTTCGCCAAAGAATCGGCAGCACGATCGCTGCCGCTAAGATGCACGCTGCTGCTACTGCCAGGCCAAACTGATTCGCCAGTACCCGCGGTGGCACAACCGCTAGCGCGGATGTTGCACTGCGAATTGGAACCAGTCGCGAGGCGAATAGCGCGGGGCCTACTTGCAAGCCAGCCGGCGACGCGTAGGCCACGCGTTTTCCGAAGATGCCCTGCACTTCGACGTGCGGATAGTCGGCATCTCGGTCGTCAATCTGCGCTACCAGCTCAGCAGCCAAAGGGTCAGCGGTGTAGACGGCCACAGGTTGGGGCGCGTCGTCTTCGCCACGCAACCACAGTACCCAATAGCCCGCCTGCATGTGCAGCGGAGCGTACGACCGCTCCACTCGTTCGACGCGTCGCACGCCTCCTCGGAACCGCACCGCGCGACCCCGCAGGGCACGTGCTTCGGCGTCGAGCTGGAGCATGTTAACGAGTGGCGGCAGACTGGAGCTGGATGAATTGGCTGTGCGCTCGGTCGTGGTACGTTGCAGCAATCGCCAGAATGCCAGCGATTCGCTCTGCTTCCACGGGGCCGCGTCGCGCAGTTCGTCGAGCAGGCGCTGATCGAGGATTGAAGTGAGTGCGTGTTGCAGTTCCGCGCTGACGGTGCTGGGCAACGGCTCTGAGACGTTAGTCGTACACAATATGTGCCATTGACTAGAGAACTCCTGCAACTGTTTCAACCACTCTTCTTTGTCTTCGCCGCGCAGACTCGACTGCCGCGTCTGCTCGGAGAGCGCAGCGATCACCGCGCTCCCCTGCTCTACCCACGGTTTGGCTAAATCGTCCAGGCTCTCTTGCGATAGTGCGGCGGCAGCTTGGCCAGACTGGCGATCTTCAGAAGCAGCGCTTGCCGTGTCTTGTTCAGTGGTTAAGTCTTGGTCAGTGTGCGCGGTGAATCGCCCACACCAGAATTCGGCCAGACTGCGCTGCTGAGCCGCGGTCAGGATGTCTAGGATGCGTGGAATGACATCGGCGCAGAGCGCGTGCCAAGCGCTGGAGGGTTGAGCGTCTGCGCTGGGCCGGACCGATGCGCGACCGCCGGGCTGGTGGGCTATGGCTGGGCCGCTGGGTAGATCCACGTCGTCGGCAGTTTGCTGTGCACGTGCATCGAGCGGTACGCCCAGAGATTCGAACGCATTGCGTACATGTCGCGGATCGGAAGCGCGCTGCATCAGCAGCATCACCAAGGCCAGCAAGATGCACAGCGAGAGCACGCGCCGCGTGCCAGAGGAATTCACCGCCGCAACTCGCTGGCGACTGCGCTGGCCATCGGCCGCATACCAACGATTGGATCTAAGCCGTACCATCGTGGATTGCCATAGTTAATGAGTCAAGCTGAAGGCCTTAACCACGCGGGTCGATGGCTGGGCTGCCGATACCAGCTCCTTGAGGCATGTATTTACAGAGTAATATACCCAAGAAATACAAACCAACTAATGGAATGAACAGCCCAAGCATGCTGTAAATATCCGCTGGAGTTAATATCATGGATAGGAAAGCGATTACCAGCACGGCTATCCGCCACTGCGCAATGAAGGTGCTCCCGGAAATCACGCCGAAGCGGTGTAGTCCGAGCATGAGGATCGGAAGCTGGAACGCGATTCCGAAGCCCAGCGGCATCATCAACGCGAACGACATGAACTCACTCAGCCGCGGCGTGAATTCGACGTTCAGTCCGGAGGTGTAGGTCATCAAGAAGCCTAGTACCAATCTGAAAATGACGAAGAAGGCCAGCCCAACTCCAGCCAGAAACAGGAACAGGCTCAGCGGCAGGTACCAAAAAACGTAGCGTCGCTCGTGGGGGTACAGCCCGGCAGCTAAAAATTGCCAGATATGCCAAAAGATTCCCGGGCTGCCGATGACCACTCCAGCGACTAGGCCCGCTTTGAGCCAAATCATAAATCCTTCGGTGATGGTTAGGGCCACGAGCTTGTTGGGAATGGGCCGGTACAGCAAGAAGGGGCGCAGCCGCTGCAGTTTGGCTAGATCGACTCCGGCCCAAGCGCTGGGTCGGTCGATGGCTTCATCCCACTGATCGGCAGCCGGCGGGGATTCGTCCAGTGCGGCGGCTCCCTGTTCGGCATCGGTGGGTTTGTTCGGTAGCGGTGAGTTGCTGGGGAGTTCTTGGAACGACTGTGGATCGACGAAAACTCGCTCGGGCATGATCTCGTTGGTGGTGATCCATCGCGCCAATGCGTCGGAGGGCTCCGTGCCGTTGGCTTGCCGATACTCGTTCTTAGCCTGGGCCACATAGAAATCGGCGATGGCCAACCGCAGCGGACGCTGGATGTATTTGACGATGTCCTCCGCTACAAACAGCCCGACCATCGCCCCTAGGCCCAACCAAATGAACGCCTTGGTAAGCGCTTTGCGGAGCTCTTCGAGGTGCTCGCCAAAGGACATCGAACTTTTTTCAAACAGATCATCCGCAGGTTGCTTCTTGAGCATGCCAAAGCATTCCAGGTAGGTTAGTTTTCAGAAGTTGAGCAATGGTATAGTCTAATCTCAGTTCCGGTTTTAGGCAGGTCGGCCAACGGTCCTTTATCACCTTTCCACCATAGGCAATTCTTGTGCTCGTTCCTTACCCGCTGCGTTTGGCACCTTTTTTTCGCGATTACTTGTGGGGCGGACGCAAGCTGCAGACCGCCCTGGGGAAGGAGTTACCCGCCGATGGTGTGTGGGCAGAGAGTTGGGAGATCGTCGATCACGCTGAGCACTCCAGCCAGATTCTCAACGGCCCGCTGGCGGGAACCACGCTGCGCCAGCTTTCCCAAACCCACCCAGCTTGGCTGCACGCCGGAGATGCTCTAGATCAGGCAGCCGCTGGCCGCGCGTTGCCGCTGCTGCTGAAATATCTCGATTGCCAGCGCGTGCTGAGCGTCCAAGTACATCCCGATGACGCCTACGCCAGCGAGATGGAGTCGCCCGATCTGGGCAAGACGGAGGCTTGGTATATCATCGCTGCTGAGCCCGAAGCCGTGCTATACGCGGGACTGCGAGCCGGCGTTACTGCCAGCGATCTGCGGGCGGCGCTGGCAGAGGGGATGGTGGAACAGTGTCTGCACGCCATTTATCCTCAGTCCGGCGACTGTGTCTTCATCCCCGCCGGCACCGTGCACGCGCTGGGCGCCGGCTTGTTGGTGGCGGAGATTCAGCAGGCCTCTAATACCACGTTTCGGTTGTTCGACTGGAATCGAGTGGATGCCCAGGGACAGCCCCGCGAATTGCATGTCGAGCAGTCGCTAGAAGTCATCGATTTTTCTAGTGGACCCAGAGATTTGCAAATCCCCCACAGCTTGCGAGAATTCGGCGGTGGTGTAGTCCACCAGCGACTGGTCGAATGTGATAAATTCGTACTCGATCGACTACAATCAGGCGCAGCGGCATCAACGTCGCTGCCGCTGGGAGCGGGCGGTCGCTGCCATCTGCTGACAGTTCCTTCAGGGACGGCCACAATTGCTTGGGACGACGCAGTCGCCAGCGGCGCAGCTACTCAGACAGAACGACTGGACGCTGGCCAGTCGCTACTACTTCCATC
>JBEBXX010000265.1:0-4568 GCA_040391435.1 Aureliella helgolandensis
GTCGCTTTGGCGCGGGCTGGATCAAACTGCCCGTGTGGTTGGACCCCCAGGATGCGCTGGGAGCCGAGCGACTAAACGCATTGATCGAGCGTCTGCAGGGACTGGGTATTCATGTGGTGGGCAAGTTGGATCAACCGCCCGCAGCGATGTGGAAGGACTTTGGGGTGAGCGGCGAGCGGATGTACGCCGTGAACACCTTCCGCGATCCCCAGATCTGGGAAGCGGCCTTGCAACCGACATTGACGCGCGTGGGCATGAAGCTGAATTGGTTTCAACTGGGTGCTGATGACGACTGCAGCTTTGCCGGCAACTCCGAGTTGCCTGAGACGCTGACAGTCCTCAGAAACAAGATGCAGTCCTACTGTCAAAAGCTCAATCTGGCCTTTAGCTGGTCTTGGAATGACGCGCCGCCCTCCGCCGCGGTGGCTCCCTGGAACGCCATCCACTTCGTCAGTTCGCCGCAACTTAGTGCCGCCGAATTAGAGACATACATCAGCCAGCAGCCACCGGCAGCCGACCTGTGGGTCAGTCTTGAGCCCCTAGATGGCGACCGCTACCCGCTGCTAGACCGCGTCAGAGATCTGACCGAACGCATCGTGGTCATCAAACGTTCATCGGTAACGGCTGCCTTTGTCAACGATCCCCTGCGCCCAGAACTAAGATTATTTACGTCGCGGATGTCTCTAGGCGAGATGCTCATCCCGTGGCACACGCTAGTTACGAGTGTCGGTGAGGCTACCTACGAGGGCTCGATTGAATTGCCCGGTAGAAGCGTCAACCATGTGTTTTCCACAAGCGGCGAGCAAGGCACGGAGACGCTCATGCTGCTATGGAATGACCAGCCGACAGTGGAGCGTGTGTACCTCGGCGAGCACGTGCAGGCCAGCGACGTGTGGGGCAAGCCGATAGCGGTTGGGGCCGATTTGTCGGAGCGCGGCAAGCCCCAACAGCAAATCAGCATTGGCCCCTGGCCGATTTTGGTGCGCGGTGTCGACCTCAACATCATCCGCTTCGAACAGCAGTTTCAGATGCAGCTAGACAGCCTGGATAATGCCCTGACGGTGGCCCGCGAGCTTCCAGTTTCGCTGACCAACACCCTGCCTCAAAATGCGGTGGGGAGCGTGACGGTGGTCAGCCCCAAGCTATTAAATTCCGATCGCTCGCAGATCTCGTTGCAGTTGTCCAGTGGCAGCCAACAAGACAAATCGCTACCCATTTTTCTGCGTCCAGATGCTTCTGCCGGCAGGCATCGAATGCGATTCGACTTTGATTTGACCGCCGACAAGCCGTATCACTTCAGCGTCTATCGATCGATAAAACTGGGCCAGGGAGATATTGAATTGACCTGGGAAAGCACGCGGACGGATGACGACTGGCTGGAGATGCGCGTTGAGGTGCAGAACAATACGCCACAGCCAGTCATGTTTGACTGCAAATTATTCCCCGTCGGCCAGCCCTACTTGCGGTTCCAGATCCAGCCATCGCGGCCCGGAACCACCATCCAGGACGTACGTGTCAAGCTAAACCAAGTCCAACGGGGGACCGAGGCCTGGCTGAGATGCGAGCAAATCGGGGACGGCAGAGTGCTGAACTATCGAATTCCACTTTAGGGCTGCACGACCCGAGCGTTGTGGTGTATTCTCTAAGTGAGTCGCAGTAAGTCCTTGGGCTGGCAGGCTTAGCCGCTGCATACGAGCTGCGGTGACCCTCGCCCAAACTCAAAGCATGCCCAGATTCCATACTAATTAGTCGAAAGCGCCATGCCCGTTTCGCTGCCCATCGTCGATATGCAACCTGCGGTTCTACCCGCCGCTCCCGAGCCCGTCGGAGTCAGTCGCGGCAAATATGCTTTTGTTAGTCTGGGTTGCCCCAAGAACTTGGTCGATAGCGAGCGCATGCTGGGGATGCTGCGCGACGATGGTTTCAGTTTGGTGCAGGACCCAGAGCAGTCCGATTTTGTCGTGATCAACACCTGCGGCTTTATTGACAATGCTCGGCAGGAGTCGCTCGAAGCCATCGATCAGATGCTGGCTCTGAAACGCGACGGGAAAATCCGCGGGCTGATTGTGGCCGGTTGTTTAGCCGAGCGCGAACGAGACAAGCTGCTTGAGGCGCGGCCCGAGATCGATTCGTTGGTCGGGGTCTTCAGTCGCGACGACATCACGCGCATGGCCAGCCGCTTGGTCGATGGCTTGGAAGAGCAGCGGACCATCTTTCGGCCCGCCCCGATTCGGGCTCTGGATGATACCAACCGTCTGCGGATTACCCCTCAGCACTTTGCATATCTTAAGATTTCCGAGGGCTGCGATCGGTTATGTACGTTTTGCGCCATTCCCAAAATGCGCGGCAAACATGCCAGTAAGCCCCACGAAAATGTGCTCCACGAGGCCCGGCAACTGGCCCAGTCGGGCGTCCGAGAACTAATCGTGGTAGCCCAAGACACAACCTACTATGGGCGCGACATCTACGGCGAAAGCCGCTTGACGGAATTGCTGCAGGATTTGGAACAGGTCGACGGGCTGGAGTGGATTCGCCTGATGTACTTCTACCCCATGTACATCGACGATCGATTGATCGACACCATTGCCCACTCTGAGAAAATCCTGCCCTACCTGGATATGCCCTTGCAGCACATCAATGCAGAAATGTTGCGACGAATGTCCCGTCGCGTCACGCCGGAAAGCACGCGCGAGTTGGTAGCCAAACTGCGGTCGCGGATCGATAACCTCGTGCTGCGCACGACGTTCATCACCGGTTTCCCTGGCGAGACCGACGCCCATGTGCAGGAGCTAGCGGAGTTTATCGAAGAATCGCACTTCGAGCGCCTGGGCGTATTCACCTACTCGCTGGAGCCCGATACCCCAGCCGCTAAGTTGCCAGGCCATCTGCCGGATGACGTCAAGGCCCAGCGCCGCGACCAACTCATGCAAATTCAACAGCGCCTGGCCTTCGATTGGTGCGCAAAGCAGGTCGGTAGCGCCATGGAAGTCGTGCTGGACAAGCCGGTCGATTTGGCGGCTAACGTCTGGCTGGCGCGATCCTTTGCCGATGCGCCCGACGTGGATGCCGTGGTCTACGTCACCGGGCAGAAGCGCCACCCTCTGGCCGCTGGTCAACTGGTGCCCGTTGAGATCGTCGGTCATCGCGATTACGACCTGATTGCCGCCGCCATCGGACCGGCTCGCTAAGCTGGGCGATTGCACTAGCCAAGCAGCGGAGACGCACTCGCGAGACAGCACTCAGCCTGTGAGCGGCACAAAGCACAGCTTTCGATGGTCATCCGCGGCGCAGCAACTGCTGATGAGCTGGCCGGGTGAGTTAGCAATCTTTGAAACAACGTCAGTCTACGCACATCGCACCGGGGAAGTCTCAACTTGGACAAACCAGCTTCGCCAACATCGGGCCTCTCACCCAACGACGCCATCGGCACGCGCGCCGGGCCTAGTCGTCAGCCTGCGGCGAGCGATCTTGTCGCCAGCAACCGCGTTTGGAATGTACCCAACGCCCTCAGCATGACTCGCCTCGTGCTCGCGGGCGGAGTGGGTGTCTTAATCGAATGCGGTTGGTTCTTTCCTGCATTGGTGGCATTTATCATCGCGGCCAGTACCGATTTCCTAGACGGTTGGTGGGCGCGACGCTTCAATCAAATCACCAAACTGGGGCGCGTGCTCGATCCCTTTGTCGATAAAATCATCGTCACCGCCGCATTGGTCGCTCTGGTGGGTGAGCCCCATAGCCAAATTGCTCCATGCGCGCGATGATAGAAGGGCAGGGGGGGGATTTTTCCGCTCGCTGGCTGGGCAAGTGGAAGATGTTGATTCAGTGCGCCGCTATCATAGCCAGCTTATGGCTGCTCCACGACGTGCGCGAGTGGCTGCAGTGGACAACCCTGATTCTGGCCTACTTGGCTGTGCTAATCACCGTCATTTCGGGACTCGATTATATAGTTCAAGCCGCGCGATCCATGCGCGCGGCGGCATCGCATTGAGTTTCAAAACAGTCGCAAAGCGCCTGCCCAGCGGGCTGCTCGAATGTTACCTCTTATTTTTGCACGACGCTGGCCAATGAATGAAAATCAGACTGTTGAGCTGACTCCTGAATTTCTTGAGCAATACTCGTTTCTATCATTCGCCCTGTCGCTCATCGTGCTCGGGCTCTTAGCGGGCGCTCTGGCGAGCTGGGCCTACCTGATCGGTCGGGCCATCCGCGGAAAACCGCTCTTAGCCGTCGAACCCTGTGCACCGCGCGTGTGGGGGCTGTCCGATGTCATGTTTATCGGCATCACGAGTGTGGTCTGCCAAATCGTGTTTGCTACGGCCTATGTGCGGCTGGCCGGGCGTGGCCTGCCCGCGGATGGCAACGGCCAACTCTCAGCCGCCGTGGCTGCAGCGGCTGGTTTGGGGACCATCGCTGCCATCGTCTTGGGCCTCGGCTGGCTGGCTCTTCGCTTCAATATCACTCCCCAACACGCGGGCTTTCGAACTCAAGGCTTGTGGCGGCAACTGCAAATTGGTGTGGTGGCCACCTTGGCCGTCCTGCCAGTGGTGTATGTGCTCATGGCGGCCGTC
>JBEBXX010000266.1:0-4567 GCA_040391435.1 Aureliella helgolandensis
TAACACGTCGCCGTTGGTGAGTACGTCGGGATCGATGAAGTGGTTCGGTGTGAGCACGATGGGCGCGATCACCGAGTTTTCATTGACGGTGCGATCCGGCAGAGGAGTAGTGATGCGTGGCGCGTCATCGACGGCTGTCACGACGAGTGTTAGCGTGTCGCGGACGCTTAGGCCCGTGCTATCGGTGGCTTGCACGACGACTGTCGCGCTGCCGTGTTGGTCTGGTTTGAGGGTCAGTACCAAGCGGCCGGCAGTGATCGTGGCGGTGACCAGGGCCGGATTGCTGTTGCCATCGGCCGGCAGGCTGTAGGTCAAGCTATCGCCGCTATCTGGATCGAAGAACACCGTCGACAGATCGATCTGCTGGGGCGATGCATCTTCGGCCATGGTGACGGTCCCCAGGGCTGTCCCCACGCGTGGCGCGTCGGATCGGCCGGCGACAGTCACGGTGACTGTGCCCGTTGAGGTCTGCGGATCGGCAACGCCGGCGCTGGTGCCATTGTCCTGCACTTGATAGAAGAACGTGTCGACACCTTGGAAATCTGGTGCGGGCGTATAGGTCGCCACGCCGCCGGTAAAGGTTACCGTGCCGCCGTGGGTGCTGGTCGGCGTGACGCTGATAACCGTCAGGCTCTGTCCCGACTCGTCGCTCGGTCCAGGTGTGTCGCCCGCCTTCAACTCGGCAGCCGTCATGGTTGCTGGAGTGTCCTCGACGGCCACGATATTTTTAGCGACAGTGACCGGCGGATTGTTCTTGTCGGCAATCTGCAGCGTTACGGTGCCGACAGCACTGAGCGGCGTAATGACTCCCGCCGTCGTGCCGTTGTCGGTCACGGTGTAGGTAAAGCTGTCGCTGCCGCTGTAGTTGGCGGGTGGTACATACTGGATGCGTCCACCGACGAGCGTTACCGTGCCGCCACGCAGGCTGGTGGCCGAGACAGCGGTGATCGTCAACGTTTGATCCGCTTCGTTAGCCGGGCCGGCCGCATCGTTGCTCAGCAGTACCGACTGGTCGATATTCAGCGTTTCGTTCTCATTGAGCGCGAGAGAGTCTGGTGCAGCGATGGGAGCATCGTTGACCTCTCGGACGGTGAGCGTCACCGTGCCGAGGTTGTTGGATCCCAGCACGCCATCGTTGACGCGATACACGAACGTGTCTTGGCCATTGAAGTTGGCCAGTGGGCGATAGGAGAAGGTTCCATCGGCATTGAGCTGGAAGCTGCCGGGCTGCGCCGAAGTGGGCCCGGTGACCAGCGTCACGCTGAGCGGTTTGCCGTCGGGGCTGACATCGTTCGCTGCCACGCCGTCATCGATTTTGAAGCCGGGCGTAGTCGTGCCGGTGGCATCGGTGGTCTGGAACGGCAGCAACGGATCTTCGTTGAGCTCGTAGGTATCGTTGACTGCGGTGGGTGGCGTGCCGGGGACGATGGTCACCGCGTAGTCTTCCACTTCGCCGTCGACCGCTAAGCCGGTGGTGGTCAGCCCGCCGCTGCTACTGGAGCGGAAGCGAGCGAAGGTGCGCGTGTTGGTCGTCGCATCGGGCGCGGTGGCTGGGACTGTGACGTAAAAGGTTTGCGTCAAACTGCTGGCCGTGAAGTTGGCCGAGGAGAGGATTTGTTCGCCTGGATCGTCCCAGTCGCCATCCGCATTGAAGTCGATCCAAGCATCGACGAAGCCGGGGCTGGAGAGGGTGACTTCGATCGGTGTCAGGGCAAATTTATTGAATGCACCGGGCGTGGCTAGGATCGATCCAAAGACCACACCGTCATCGCCGGTGTCTGCGTCGGCCAACGGGGTAGGCTGCCCATCGGCATCGGTGCTGATGCTCGAGCCGAGCAACGCCACATTGCCGACGACGTGCCGAGCGCCATCGTTGGCGTGCAGCGTGGCGTAGCGTCCGTGGATGCTGCCCAGTGGATCGGGCGCGTCGCCGTAGTCGAGTTCGACGCCCGGCATCAAGATCGTGAACTTGGTTTCGTTATTGATCTGATTGGGCTTGAGCAGGTTGCCCGCCAAGTCGGACACTCCACGCAGGAAGTAGCTGTTGATCTCAGGGCTGATAACTGTGGCACCGGAGACGAACAGCGTGTCGCTACCGCGATCCGAGGCGGTCAACGTCGTATTGGACGACGTGTTGATGGCTTGGATAATGGCTCGCTTGACATCGACGTTGGTGAAGCTCGGGTCCTGCACGAACTTGACCGCGTTGGCACCGCCGGGCAAGCCGCTGAGGGCCAGCGTGGGAGCGCCACTGACGTTCGTAGTGAAGCGTGGGGTATCGTTCAGTTGCAGCGTTGCGTTGGCCATGATGGTTGTGGTCAGCCCCAGGCCGGCGGCTTCGATAGCTGCCTTCATGGAGTCGATCAAGGTGGCGGGCGTGGTCGTATTGCTGAACTGGATTTGCGTATTGACGGGATCAAAGCCGTTGTTCAGATCGACGTTGTTGAATTCGAAGGTAACGCTTCGCTGGCCGTTGCTGACGGTGAAGGTCTCACCATCGGAGACGACGCCGGCGGTGGCCGTCAGTCCGCTCGAACCTACCAGGACCTGGTTGGCCTTGATGCGGCCCAGCGACACCTTGCCATTGCCCATGTTCGTAGCTGTGATGTCCAGGCCCGCCCCGTTGATGGCGGCTGCGAGGGCCAGCGCTACGTCGTTGGGTGAGCTCAGCGCGCTGAACGCGACAACTACGCTGCTCAGCCCTGAAGGGCCGCTGCCATTGCTGTCGAACTCGAAGACCACGGTTTTTCCATTGCCTTGCAGCAAAATGGAGCTATTGTCGGCCAAGCCGCTGATGGCGGGGAGCTGCAGAACAAGTGGGCCGAAGACCTGCAGACGCGTCTGGCTTTCCACGCCGGGTTTGCCGAATAGAGTCAGCCCTGGCGCGGTGGCCACATCGACCGTGTTGGCGACGGTGCCACCGATAGCAATATTGCCTGGCCCCACAGCTTTGGGAGTCAGGCCGAGGTCGGCGGCGATGATCGCCGCCACGATGCGGTCGGCAGTCACGCTCTGAGTATCGTTGGGGGAGACCGCAATCGGTATATTACCCGCTCCGACGGTGGCGTCGCGAGTAATCTCGAACGTGGCGGTCTTGCCATTGCCGGTGATGGTGAATCGCTCTCCATCGGCCAGCGTGCGCGAGACACCGACCAGCGTCAGTTGGCTGTTGTCGATCGAAGCGGAACCACTGGGACCCATGCCCAAGTGGATCAGGGTTCCACCGATGACGGTGGGATTGAAGTTCAAGCTACTATCAGCGATGGCAGCTTGGGTCAGCGTGGCGATGTCGGCAGCGGTAAAGGCTTGTGAAAAATCGATGGCGAGATTGGTGCTGGCCACCGTGCCGTCGGTATCGTACTCGAAGGTCCGCGTCTGACGACCGTCGCTGAGCGTGAAGGTATGTCCGTCGAGCACTCCACCGCGAGGGCCGTTGGCGGGAATGCGCAGGGCCAGCGTGCCGTTGGGCTGGGCCAGCGTCGAGTTGCTCGTGTTGAGTTGCACGCCCGCTTCGGCACCGATGAAAATCTCGCCCGGTGCCAACACGGTGGGAGTAACGCCGCTGAGTCCAGCCGCATTGATGGCCGCGACCATTGCGTTTTGGATCTCTTGTTGCGTAGCGCCCAACTGGTAAGTGATGGGGAGATTGCCCGCCAGCACATTGTTATTGCGATCGAACTCGAAGGTGGTGGTGGTGCTGCCGATGGTCAGGCTGAAGCGTTCGCCGTCGACGATTCCACCGAAGGCACCTCCGGCGAGAGGGATCTGCAGGGTCAGTCCTTGCGGAACTTGCAGGCGGTAGCCACTGTCGAATTCGTAGTTGACAACACCGCCGTTTTCGTCGGTTATCGAGAAGCCATCACCGTCGGCGATTTGGTCACCGCTGGGGGCGGAGATCACAAACCGGTCGCGGTTGTTGATCGACAGCTCGTAGACCTTGCCATTCTTCCACACGCCGGCCAGCGGCGTGAGAATGATCTCATCGCGAGTGGCGTTGTAGGAAAAGCTGTAGTCGATGCCTTCGCGCAGTACGCGCCCGTTTTCAAAGACCACAATGGCCGCACCGCTCAGTCGCTGTTCGGCAATGACCGAGCTCACGACCGTGTTGTCGTCGATGCCAATGCCCTGCAATGGATTGGAGGGTTCATTGCCATCGGCCAACTGAATGCGAAACTGTGGGTAGACGCCCGAGTTGAGCTGGACTACAGAAACGGAACCATCGCCGTCGATGCCCAGCGCATCGTTGTCGACGGGCTCCAGCAGAATTGCGGCCGGTCCGACGAAGTCCGCGCGCTCCAGAGCGCCGCGATCCTTGAAAATGTTCTGGCCGGTTCCTCCGGGAGGCGAGACCGACGGATCGTCAGCGCGAAGTTGCCCGACTAGATCAAAGTCCGGTGCCTGGACGTTGGAGACTGGAATGCCGAGCGCGTTCTTGATAGCTACCAGACTGGGGCGTTCGTCGAGTTTATTGATAGCGGTGTCGATCAGCGGCGAACCTGGAGCAGGTAGATACTGGCCCGCTTGTGCATTGACGAACAGTCGCACGTTGCCCGGGACATCGATATTT
>JBEBXX010000267.1:0-4561 GCA_040391435.1 Aureliella helgolandensis
CGCTGCCGCTCGACAAGATCAAGATCGACCGCTCCTTCGTGGTCGACATCAACCGGGACGCCCGCTCGCTGGCGCTGCTCAAGGGCGTGGTCGACCTGTCGCGCTCGCTCGGACTTGCCGTCACCATCGAGGGCGTCGAGACCTTCGAGCAGCTCAAGCTGCTCACCCAGGAGGTCAAGCCCGACCTGGTGCAGGGCTTCCTGTTCGGCTCCGCGCTCACCGCGGCCGGCATCGGCGCCATGTCCGACGCCACCTGGCCGTTCTCCCGCGAGGAGGAACGGCGCGCGGCCGAAGAAGAGCGGCAGCCGGCCCACGCCGGCTCCTGACCCGCCCGCCAGCCTTCCGTTCCCGCCTCCGAGTTCCGCGCAAGACACGCCGCCGGCTGCCCGGACCTGCGGCAGGCCGCCTCATTGTCCTTAACCATTCATTAACCTGAATGTCAGGTTAACAGACACATCGGCATTTTCTGCTTTACCGGCGACCGGCCGCGCATATCCTGTGCATGGCGGAACAGTGGGCAACTGGCAGGGACACGGGGGCCAGTCATGAATGGCAATGTAACGTCGCTGCGCGGCGCAGCGGACGAAAGCGGCACGGTCGACGGGGACGCATCCGCCAGGGGGATGTCGTCCTTCGCCAGGAACATCTTCGCGATGCTGGAGAGGACCGAGTACCGCCGCTGCGAGAGCGGCGAGGCGACATTCCAGAATTGGCTTTCCACTTTGCAGAGCGGGCTGCGATTCGATTTGGCTTAAGTCCGGTGGAGCCGAGCGGTGCAGATATTGAACTTTTGCAAAGCTACCACTGGCCGGGAAACATTCGAGAGCTTGGGGCAGTGATCGACCGCGCAGCGATTCTCGGCAATGGTCGTTCGCTCGAGGTGTCCGCCGCGCTTGGGCTTGGGAATCAGCGTCCGCACGCTCTCGCGGCAGGCTCGTCGCTTGACCAGTCTGAATCGCCGGGCGCGGGGTCGGCCCAGCACGCGACGAGTACAGTCGCGGACCCGCAGGCTGCACTGCATGACTTTTCAATGGACAGTGCCATGCGACGCCATATCAAGCTAGTCTTGGAAAAAACCAGAGGCAAGGTGGAGGGGCAGGGAGGTGCCGCTGAGCTGCTCGCGATCAACCCTCACACGCTGCGAGCGCGCATGCGGAAGCTGAAAATCAAATGGGCCAAGTTCCGCCAGTTCGACTGACTATCGCAGCTCGATCGATGGCAACTCGGGCTGACCCTCCGCGACATGAACCAGGATGTCGGTCGTCTGCAGCTTGGCATACTTCTTGGGCAGATCATTCGGTTTGGCAATGATCGTACCTCTTGAGAGCCCAACTTCATGATGGACTACGGTGACTTTGTAGCGGCCCAACGGAGCGCCATCCCCCTGGGCATAGGTCCACACAGTAAACTTGCCGTCCTCTGTCGACTTCGCCCTGGGGCGGACAAGCGTGGGAACCGTCTCGTCCTCAGGGAAGAATGCCAACTCGGCATTGGCAAGCGGCCGCCCCTTGAGAGTGATTGTACCGACGGTCGGCTGAGTCGCCTCCCAAGGCTCCTGCTCAGCGCAGCCAGCCAGCAGAATTGCCACCAGCAGTCCGCCACCTAAAAACCATTTGCGCGTGCGTGCGTTCATAATCCAGACATCGTTTAAAAGTTAAAGGGAATTCCAGTCGAGGTCTTGAGCCCCCGCGGGCTGCCGCGGCGTGCTGCCAGCGGTAGCAAACGACTCGCGTCGGCTGGGGCTAGAACTGGCCGCCGACAGTCTCTCCACCAGCCGGCGTGGCTAGATCGATAAAGGCCTTGAAGTCGATCGACTGGCTGATGAACTGCACGGAGCCATCGCCCATCGTAAAGTTCGCCCCACCAGTGTGGAATGAATAAGGTGCGCTGGTACCATGCGTCTCGATCGGCTGCCCGAGGATGGTGGCGGCAACTCCGTTGGCCGTATACGTTAGCCCGCGCAGGTTATGGCCGTTGGTTGCATTGATGGCGATCGCACCACCGAGCACGCCGTTGGGATCATTGGTCGCTCCGAACAGGATGATGTCGCTCGCCGGCCTCGACCATCCGCCGCCGTTCTGACGACTAGTGTTGGTCGAGGCTGGGTCGGGATCGGTGAGCGCGTCGCCCCCCGCGACTTTTCTACCACGCACATAAACAAAGGGGCGCCCGGCCGATTCGGCAATTGCGATGGTATTGGACAGGCCGTCAGTAACGCTGCTGAACGTAGCCCCCTTGGCGGTCTGCAGACCGGTCGAGGCATTGATCGTCGCATTCTTCGGAAAAAAACCGCGTACGTAAGAGTACGGCGAGCTGACGCCGGCAAACACCGCAGCCGGGTCGGCGTACAAGCCGGGCGGGCTGCTCAGCCCAAGCGTCTGCGTAAACACACCCGGTGCGATACCGAAGATCGGCGAATAGTCGGTCACGGCCGCTGCGCCTGCGCGGTACACGGGGCTACTGCCCGGCGGAGACGTATCGAGTACTCCGCCATCGGGATTGGAAGGGCAGATGAAGGCCGCGATCGCCGCTTGCGACAGGGCTAGGTTCGAACCCTGATTCCAGTTTATGCCTTTGTTGTAGTTGTTATAGATGTTTGTCTGCTCCAGATAAGGCAACAGGTTCGTCAGCACCGATACGCGCGATTGCTCAGCCGCGCCAGCCACATTGGACGGCGGACGCAGACTCGTTGGCAGCGCGCGGAACGCGCTTTCGAAATTGTGGAAGGCCAGGCCGAGCTGCTTGGCATTATTCGAGCACTGCATCCGCCGGGCTGCTTCGCGAGCCGCCTGGATAGCCGGCAGGAGCAATCCCACCAAAATGCCAATAATCGCAATCACGACCAGCAGTTCCACCAGCGTGAAACCACTCGACTGGTCCTTTAGTTTAAACTTTGACATCGATTCTTCCTTGTAGCGTGTGTAGAGCGGTTTATGGATAGAGGTTTGTAGACAGCTTCGAAGCTTGTTTGCGGCACGCGATAGCAGATAGGCAACGCGCGTGCCATTCACGGAAATTTGGCGAAATTTCAATTTTCAGAGCAGATAACGCTAGTTGGGCAGCGATTGGGCCACGCGGACTAGCAAATACGCCAAATTCACCCGTCACATATCACGGATCTATCACATATGCATAGTAGATGTTTGTCGCCGACCGCTCCGCCGGTCCGATGTTTGTCGCTGACCGCTCCGCCGGTCTGATGTTTGTCGCTGACCGCTCCGCCGGTCTGATGTTTGAAAGCTTAGATCTTGTTAAATCCCACCGGTAAAATGCGCAGCGAAGCTCTATGCTATGGAGCTTCTGATCGCGGAGCGATAAGCGACACTCTGATCGCGGAGCGATAAGCGACACTGCAACGGCTTGACCGCCGGGCGAGCTTGGAGTGAAATCTGCATGGCCACAGCTCCCTGTCCTACCGTGTGGTGTCCGCGTCTTTCTGGCTGATTGCTGACCATGATCCTGCATGTTGACATGGATGCGTTTTACGCAGCTCTCGAAGAACGCGAGCGCCCCGCCTTGGTCGGGCGACCAGTCGTCGTGGGTGGTACGCCTGAGGGACGCGGCGTAGTGGCCGCGGCGAACTATGCGGTGCGCAAATACGGCGTGCATAGCGCTATGGCGACTGCTACCGCCTTGCGGTTGTGCCCGCATGCCGTCGTGCTGCCGGTGCGAATGAGTCTCTATGCGGAAGTCTCGCGGCAAATCCGCGACGTCTTCTTTCGCTACACGTCGCTCGTCGAACCACTGGCACTGGATGAAGCCTTTCTGGACGTCTCCGGAAGTGAGACCCTGTTTGGAACAGCGGAGCAGATCGCTCGTCGCATTAAACACGACATCAAACGGGAAACGTCGCTGGTGGCCTCTGTGGGAGTTGCGCCGAACAAATTCTTGGCGAAAATAGCCAGCGATCTCCACAAACCCGATGGACTCGTAATAGTACACCCCGAACACATCCAGTCATTCCTGGATCCGCTGCCCGTTGGCCGCCTGTGGGGAGTTGGCAAGGTGACGCGCAGGGCGTTTGAGCAACTGGGCATTCACTCGATCGAACAACTTCGCCAGCTCTCGGTGGCTTCGCTCACCCGAGACTTCGGAAAGCGTGGCGAGCACTTCTGGAATTTGGCTCACGGCATCGATAGTCGCGCCGTTGAGCCAGACCGCGCAGCCAAGTCGATGTCGCAGGAGACAACTTTTTCTACCGACATCTCCGACAGGGAGCTGCTGCGGGCACACCTGCTCGAGTTGACCGAACAGTTAATGCAGCAATTGAGACGGCACAAGAAACGAGTGCGCACTGTCCACTTGAAGATTCGCTTTGCCAATTTTAAAACGATCACGCGGTCCCGGACGCTGGCAAACTCAACTGATGTGACTGCCGAAGTCTGGCGAGCTGCCAAGCAGATGCACGACGATGCACTCTCAGCCCAGCATTTGGGCGTGCGCCTACTTGGAGTGGGGATCAGCAGATTCTGCGGCGGTCAGATGATTCAGAAGTCGCTCTTCGGCGACGACCACGAACACTTGGAACTCGCCCGGCAGCGTAAGCTGGACGCCGTCACCG
>JBEBXX010000268.1:0-4556 GCA_040391435.1 Aureliella helgolandensis
GCGGCAGTGTCGCAGGAATTCATTGCGTGCAATCACCAGCAGCCAACCTCGCGCGGCCGCGTCGTCTCGTAGCTGATGCAAGCTGCGAAAGGCCCGCAGGAAGACTTCCTGAGCTATGTCTTCCGCCGTAGCCGCACAGCCACTTAGCCGGTACGCATAGCGAAACACAGACTCCTGGTGTTCCTCCAGCAAGCGCTCGGTGCGAGCCAATCGCAACGCCTGCGAAAGTCCCCCATCGTCGCTGTCTGCTAGGTTCTGTTCGAGATCTCGGAATTGCGCCACATGCACCACCTATAGAACGGACCATCGCAAGTTGAGTTAAATTCCCCGTGGGAATAATTATTCCGCATTCGGCCTGCGGCTAGTCTCCGCGAACGGCATGGGATGAGTGGATGCTAGCAGGCCGCCGGCATCGCGTATTGCAGCAAAACTCGATCCATCAGCCGCGGTGTAATCTGGCTGAGCCACACCAGCGCTTTGCCCCCCGGCGACAAAATCATATCGCGTTTGCGCCCCTTGAGACCACGAAAGATCGCCCGAGCCACCACTTCTGGATGCTGGCCACCGGCTCGCATTGGGCCATTTCCCAAAGTAGCGGCTGATTCTATCAGCGAACCGAAGAACTCGCTCTTCGTGGTGCTCGGCGAGACGGTGAGCATATCAATTCCGCTCGGGCGCAGTTCGACGCGCAGGGCTTCGGCCCAGCCGCGCAAAGCGAACTTGGCTGCGCAGTATTCGCTCTTGCCGGGTACTCCGCGATGACCCAGCACGCTGCTAACCACGCATACCGCCGGCTGCACGCCGCGCTTCAAATGCGGTAATGCCAAGCGAGTGAGCTCGGCAGCAGCAAAAAAATTGACATCGAAAATCCTCTTCAAACGCTCTGCAGTAGCTTCAGCGAAGTTTCCAATGGCACCCGCACCAGCATTATTGATAAGAATATCCAGGCCGCCCAATTGGGACACGGCGGTGTCGATCAACCGCTGGCGGTGGCCCCCATCGCAGATATCGCCGGCCACAGCGATCAACCGCTGGCGCGGATTGCCGAAAGCTTGGCGCAAGTCTTGCAAGCGATCGTTGCGTCGGGCAGTAATCACCACGTACGCGCCACTCCGGACTAGCTCCGAGGCCAAATACCAGCCAATTCCACTGCTGGCACCCGTTAAAACGACGCGTTTACCTTCCAAACTGCGATTGGCCATCTGCCTACTTTCCTGGTTGCCATGCGGTCACGGTGGTTTGTCACCATCCTAACTGCATCATCGACGTTTGCGTGAAATAGGTACACAGGGAAGAAATTTACGATTGCAAAATCCAGCAAAGGTAGCCTGAATCGGGACGTAAAGCCGGAAATAGGGCCCTGCGGAATTCGATTTAAGTCGCCGCCATGTGCCGTAATAACAGCAATTTGAAGCAGAAACTGCTAGCACTCCCTGTTGACATGCCCTTTGAGAGCGATAACCTAGTTTCCATATCCACACAGATTGCCCATCCACCCCAACCGGCAAATATATCGCCACTGGTAGGGTCCAATCTAGTTTTGTTAGTTTCCGGCGGATGTCCCGCCAGGACAGTCCAATGGTTGGACTGTTCGTCGTCATGTTGAGAACCTTAGGAGGTTTCAGATGAATCGAGTTTTAGTTGCGGGCATCGCTGGCTTTGCCATGCTTGTATCCGCTGGTTTCACGTCGCCCGACGCCTACGCTGGTCACCGATGTGGTGGCAACGGCGGTCTGTTTGCCGGAGCGGGCAATGGAAACGCGCGTTGCGGTGGCGGCCATGGCCATCATCGCAACGGTGGCGGACTGCTGGGCAAGCTGCGTGGACAACGCAGCAACTGCTGTGCTCCCGCCCCTGTATGCTACGCTGAACCCGTATCTGTATGCTGTGCTGAGCCAGCACCGGTTTGCTGCGAATCGGCTCCAGTTTCCAACTGCGGCGGTTGCGGTTCGGCTACAGTTTCCACTGGCTGCAATGGCTGTGGCGGAAGCGTCTACGGCGGCAATTCCTCCGGCTGCAATGGCTGTGGCGGAAGCGTCTACGGCGGCAATGTGTATGGCGGCAACGTAGGCAACAGCGGTTGCAGCAATTGCAGCCAAACGTTCGACTCGGGCCACATCATCGAGAGCTCGGCTCCGACATCGGCACCACCAGCCATCGAGGCTTCGCCTGCTGCGGCCCCGCCAGCACCAGCGCCTACGCCAGAGGCTGCGGCCGAAAGCGCTGCACCTGCCGCCTAGTGCGTTGGCTGCGACATCCGATTTGGATTTACATAGGAGCCGGGAACCTCGATGGGTTCTCGGCTTTTTTCGTTTTCGTTGAGTTGCCGCAACGCGGGATCTATCTCCCCCAGCCTGCAACTAGGTTTCATGGGCTGGCCGGAATCCACTTCCCAGAAAGCCACAAAGATCGCACAATGGGCCTTGCTGGCCCTCACCGGCCTATTCGCGGTATCCATTCGCACCCTTTCTGACGCGGTCTATAGTCCTGCTCGGTAGGCGCAGCTAGGATGGGCACCGCCCAGCCTTTCCAATTACATCTGTTCCGCAGGCCCAACCGAGACCTCGCATGACGCACTACGACGCCTCAACCCCTGTCATCACGCTGCGTCTGCTGCAGCAACTCCAGAGCAGCGGAAATCGCTTCAAAACGGCAGATTCTACGGGCACCAAGCTCACCAGTCGCGACCTATTGATACGCACTCTAGCCCTGCGTCGCTATCTACTGCGCGAGGTGCTCGAACCGGACGAAAAGCGAGTTGGCATTTTCCTGCCGCCCACGGTGCCGGCGGTGGCCACCAACTTGGCAGTCTCGCTGGCCGATCGCGTCGCAGTGAATCTCAACTACACCGTCAATTCAGCCTTGCTCAAGCAGTGCTGTGATAAGGCCGGCCTTAGGCGAGTCATCACCAGTCGCAAATTCATCGAAAAGGTCGGCCTGGACGTGGGCCGTCCGATGGTCTTTCTAGAGGACATCAAGGACCGCATTACAATGGGTGACAAGCTCGCCTCACTGCTCAGCGTTCGGCTGCGTTCGGCCAACGGCTTGCACCGTTCATTGGGGCTGTCCCATCAAACGCACGACGATCCCGTCACCATCATCTTCACATCGGGTTCAACCGGAGTTCCCAAGGGCGTGGTGCTCAGCAGCAAGAATATCACCAGCAACATAGTCGGTATCACCGACACCATCAACTTAAATGCCAACGATGTGGTGCTGGGCATCCTGCCATTTTTCCATTCGTTCGGCTATACCATTGCGCTGTGGGCCGGCATGTCTCTGCCCTGCTCGGTGGTCTACCACTACAGCCCGCTGGAAGCGCGACCGATCGCCAAGCTGGCCGAGGACTATCAGACGACCGTGCTGCTAGCTACCCCGACATTCTTGAGATCCTACTTGCGGCGCATCGAGCCGGAGCAGTTCAAGTCGCTAAACATCGTTGTGCTCGGCGCCGAGAAAATGCCACTTGGCTTGGCAGACGAGTACGAAGAAAAGTTCGGTTTGCGTCCCACCGAGGGCTATGGCACGACGGAGTTGAGCCCACTGGTCTCGGTCAACGTGCCCGCGAACCGCGCCAGTGACGGCACTGCCCGGCGCGCTCGCGAAGGAAGCGTGGGCCTGCCGATGACGGACGTCGAAGCGCGCATTGTGTCGATCGATCACGATACGCCGCTTGCCACCGGAGAAACCGGACTGCTCGAGATTCGCGGTCCCAATGTTATGCAAGGGTACTTGGATCAGCCCGAGTTGACCGCTGAAGTCATGCACGACGGCTGGTATCGCACCGGCGACGTAGGCTTCCTCGACTCCGATGGATTTATCCACATCACAGGCCGCATGAGCCGCTTCTCCAAGATCGGGGGGGAGATGGTTCCGCACATTCAGGTTGAGGAGACGCTGACGGAGATCGCTGGACTGAATGAGGACGGCTCGCTGCGCATCGCGGTGACCGCCGTGCCGGACCTCAAACGCGGCGAACGGCTGGTCGTGTTACATACTGATCTACCGTGTGCCAAGCGGGAGCTGGTGCAGAAGTTGAGCCAAGCTGGGCTGCCCAATTTATTTCTGCCCAGCGAGGATAGCTACATTCAAGTCGAAGCCATCCCCGTGCTCGGGAGTGGCAAGCTGGATTTGAGCGGCATGCGGGCACTGGCCGAAGAGAAGCTGGGGCAGTGAAGTCGTCGCTGCTCAACGCGTAGGGCTAGGGTTGGACTGCAGCCCGCTCGATGCGTTGCTGCAGCATCAGGGCCGGCTGTGCATTACCGGATCGCTGAACATTCTCGGCCGCCCACCGCTTAGCCTCGCTCCATTTTCCAAGCGTCTCGTACAAGAGCGTCACCGCCTCGGAGTACTGAGCCTCGCGCGGCTCGAGCTCCGCGGCGCGCAGCAGCGGTCCCAAGGCTGCCTCGTGCTGGCCATCCAAATAGAGCGCGAGTCCGTAGCGATACTGCAGCGGCGCCGCATCGGCCAGCAGCCCCACGTCGCGGGCTAGCAGCGGCAGCTCGGCTTTGCGCAGTCTGTCGAACAGGCCGCCTCGCCCCTGACCGCGTTCCTGA
>JBEBXX010000269.1:0-4556 GCA_040391435.1 Aureliella helgolandensis
TAAAATCGCTGCCCAGTATGAATGAGTCGTCCGGTTCGTATTGGACAACATGCCGCACCACTTGGAAATGGGAGTGGGCGCTGAACAGTTCGATGTCGATACGCACCGCCGGGGACGCCAGGGGCAGCCAGCCAACCACGCCGCGAATGAACCCATGCTGGCTCGACAACTCCAACAGCCAGCGTGTCTCCTCGAGCGACTGCCGCGCTTGCACCGACACAACTCCGTCCACCCCAACCGCCAGCAACTCAGCTTCTAGGTCAGCCGGAGTGAAATCGCGCCGTAGAACTTCCATATCACGAGCGATCCAGCCATATTGTTCTGGAGAATAATTCCAGAAATGATGATGGCTGTCGATGCGCATCGAAAATCCGTCGCAAGGCAGAAGTCTCCTTTTGGGAGACTGTGGGAAACTAGAAATTATCTGGACGCAAGTAGTTAAAAACTAGAAATCAATTGTGATGCTCGACGTCCAATAGCGGCTTGCGCGTCGAGTAAGGCGAATCGGCAGCGCGCCAAAAGCGGATACTGATGTCGTCGACGTGCCATGAGAAGAAGGCCTCATGCCCGTAGAGCATGGTCGGGAATTCGATGTGCCCGGTTTCCGGGCGCCGCAGGATCACACCTAGTGATTCGAGTTCCTCGCGGTACTTCCAAATCTGGTCGTACTCCTGCTGCAAGTCTGCGCGGCTCTCTGCAATTTCGTCGTCGTACAGACGACCTGAACTGAGCGACCCTTTTCGCAACATGCGGTGCAGATCGGTCCGCCGACCGATAACGCTACAAAAAACCTCGCGAATATCAGCCGCGATCGAACGCACTAACGGAAGCATAGCATTGGCTTCTGCAAGTGTGAATTGCTTAGCTGTCTTCGTCGCCGTCGAATTGTCTTGCATCATGTCAGCAACCGCCTGATTGAAGCTGGTGGCTAGATATTAATTAGTAATTTCGGCTATGGTCTCTAACAGCCTTAGCTTAATTTACGTCCACATCTATCTTCTTACGATAATCCACTGGCGTAAAGTACGCCACACCTAATTTTGCTAAACAAAAACACAGGTTTTCACTCGTCGTCGTTGCAGAACGATCTTGACAACAACCGATGATACTATTTTGGGACCGTAAACCCGTCGGTCCGGTCGGGCGCACCTGCACAGCGGCCAAACTACTCAGCACATAATACGAGGCTAGAAGCGGGATGTCCAACAGCGCGGTGTCCGCCACCATCTTGGCAACGATGTGCCTCGTACTGCACACCTCCCAGGGATTTGCCCAAAGTGGCGGCGGGCCCACGTCTGCCTCAGCCGTCCCTGCCCAAGCAGCGGATCAGGCTGCTGGTGGCGGCGAAAATGCAGCTCCTCAGAGCTGGCTGGTCAGGGATCCCACGACGGGCCGACTGTACCAGCAAGAATTGGTGACGCGCACCGTGCCCACTATGCAGTGGGAAGTCCGCCCGGTGCCGACCACCGTCTATGAACCACGCCAAGTCGTCAAGACGGTCCCCACGCAGCAAGTAACCTTCACACCAACCACGCAGTATGTCATGCAGCCGCGCATCAAAGGCTGGTGGAATCCTCTTGCCCAACCGGTACAGGCTTATGAATTTGTGCCAGTCACAACCTGGCAGCCTCAGACGCAAACAGTTCAACAGGCCGTCACATCCACACAGTGGGTAGCCAGGCAGCAGACGGTCTATGTTCCCCAGGCTGTTCAGCGAAATCAGACCCAACAGCAAATCGTCTCGCGGGAGATCCCGCAACCCAACGGTGGATACCCGGTGCGTGGCTACGTACCTAGCAGCCAGCCGGCGCTCATCCAGCCGCCGGCCACGATGATGGCTGCACAACAGAATCCGATGATGACCCGCCCGCTGATCAGCGTACCGCTGTTGGCTCGCCAACCCAGTACGTCCTGGAACGGTTCCACCTGGACCAACGCTCCTCTGTATCCACCGGCCAGCAGCGTGGCAAGCAGCAGCGGATTCAGCAACACTTTGCGGCCAATCACCAACTCCTTTGCCCCCGCCTATTCGGCACCCTTGAAGACCGCCTCGTCGGCCAATTCGCAAGTGGCTCGGGACCCCACTCAGAGCGGCATGTCCGCCACGGTACTGCGGTAGCCGCTGAGGCTAGCTGCGAGCCGATTCCGCCTCGACGGCGCTGGGATCGAGCCCGTCGACAAAGCTCATCAACGCTTTGTTGCGGTAAGGCTGCTGGAGTTTGCGAACGGCCTTGCTTTCGATTTGTCGGACTCGCTCCCGAGTCACTGAGAAGATTCGGCCAACCTCTTCCAGTGTATAGGCGTAGCCGTCGGCCAGGCCGTATCGCAAGCGAAGAATCTCCCGCTCGCGATAATTCAGCGTCTGCATAGCCTCGTCGATGTGGTGCTTGAGCGACTCTTGGTTGGCGTCGAACAAGGGATCGACGTCGCGGTGATCCTCTAGGAATTCTCCGAAATAGCTGTCTTCATGGTCGCCCACGGGCTGGTCGAGCGACAATGGTTGCCGAGCCATTTTGATGATGACGCGTGCATCGTCGATCGACAGACCGGCCTTCTCTGCCGTCTCTTCCACCGATGGCTCGCGGCCCAATTCCTGTACCAATTGACGGGTTACCAATCGCACTTTCGTCATGGTGTCGATCATATGCACCGGCACGCGAATCGTGCGACTCTGATCAGCAATGGCTCGCGTAATGGCTTGGCGAATCCACCAAGTAGCATAGGTCGAAAATTTGAAGCCGCGCTCGGACTCGAATTTGTCAACGGCTCGCATCAAACCCGTGTTCCCTTCTTGGATCAGATCCAAGAAGCTCAGCCCGCGGTTGCGATACTTCTTGGCGATTGAGACGACCAGTCGCAAGTTGCCGGCACTCAGGTCGCGCTTGGCAGCATCGTACTCAACGCGATGTTCGCCGACTCGCTGTACGCGGCGGCGGAGCGTGCGCGGGCTCTCGTAAGTGATGCGCATCAGGTAGCGCAATTCTTCCAACAGTTGTTCGTGTGAATGGCCGTCGACGTAGCCTGAGCCACGCGCAACTTCAATCTGTTGCTTCAGCGTGCGCATACGAGTGTCGATGCTCTCTAGCTTTTCAAAAAGCGGCTCCAAGCGGTTGGTTCGCAGATTCATTTCCTCGACTAGCCGGACAGCTCGATTGCGGCGACGCGTCAGGCGTTTCCATGCAGCCCGCCGCGTGTGCACATCGAGCTTCAGGTTGATGGCCATGAAGTAGTCTTGGTGGTTGAGAATCAACAGGTGCCGCAACGTATTGATGTTGGGTATGATGCGTTTCATGATCGCCTTCTTCTCGGCCGCATTGGTCACACTGACCTCGATGGTGCGGTCCAATCGCAACTTGCGGTCGCGCACCTGCTCGAGCAGTTTGCAGGCCCCGTGCAACATGAAGTCGGTGGCCAACAGCCAGTGCCGATACTTGCTGCGAGTACGGGCGATCAACTGTGCCGACTCCAGCTCTTCTTGACGCGTCAACAGCGGGATTTGGCCCATCTGCATCAGATACATACGGACTGGATCATCCGTGCTCTCCACTGTTTCCTTGAGCTCTTCTAAGTCCCCTTCCTCGATCAGCTCACTGTCGAGCTCATCTTCCTCAACATCCTCATCATCGTCCAGATCTTCTTCCAATTCGCCACCTGAGCGACTATCATCGACGAAGCGATTCGAGCCACCTATGCGCAGGCCGGTGTCCACGCTATCGAAGTCGACGTCGTAGCTGTCATCCAAACCAGCATGATCTCGAAAACCTTTTTTCATCAGAAACCCTCTCAGATGCGTGGACTCGAAGTGGCTGAGCTGACTGCACTTAGCAGGTCGGCTCGCTGCGGAACGAGAGAGTTGACAAGCACAGGTGGTGCCAGAGGGTTTTCATGACGCGAACATGGCGACGCAAGTTGTAACTCAATAAGGACTTAGATGTTTTTGCCCAGCGTAGGCAGAAGTTTGCAGTGTGGCGTCCATGCAACGCCTTAGATGCGCCACAGGTGAAAATGTTTCCTTATTTCAACAATTTTCCACTAGAAATTTATTTCCAAGTGATTAATAGAGAGTTAGCCCGTAGCGCCTCCGCCCGCTCAAACGCTGGCGAACCGGCCCTGCCGACGCCAAGTAGCCGGCCTAGCTGTCAAAGTTCAAACTTGACGTCGGTCTGCTGATAGATGGGGGCGAAGCGATAGTAGATCTCTAAGGTCATCGCGCAAATGGCGGTCGTGTACAGGCGACCTCCCTCTCGACCATACGGATCCTCGAAATACCAACTGCCAGCCAAGTGCCCGGACCGCTCTTGCGAATGGATCAAATGCTCGCGCATCTGTTCATTCCACGGCTCCCATACCGGCCCACCGACGTGGAACAGCAGCAGCGACGCGTAGTAGTTGAAATATGCGTCGGTGTTTGGGCGCGTCGTTTTGGCTAGGTAGGCGGTCCCATCCAAGAGCATCGGATGCGTGCTAGGCAATCCGCGAAACAGACGCAGCAACAGGCCAATCGAAGTGCACGTGGGGGACTTGCCCGGTCCTTGATAGCCATAGAAGAAGCTGGC
>JBEBXX010000270.1:0-4548 GCA_040391435.1 Aureliella helgolandensis
AAAAGGCTGACGAAGTCGCCAAATTCGTAGGCATGAATCCTGGCAATCTATTCCTGCAGTACGAGGGAATGAATCCGTCGGGATCGTTTAAGGATAACGGCATGTGTGCCGCCTTTAGTCACGCGCGCATGACCGGTGCCAAGCGCGCCGCTTGCGCTTCAACGGGAAATACGAGCGCCTCGCTGGCGATGTACAGCTCGGTGACAAGGTTGATGAAGGCGGTGATCTTCATCGGCAGTGGCAAAATTTCCCAAGGTAAGCTCTCTCAAGCGCTCGATTACGGCGCGCTGACGGTCCAAATCGCCGGAGACTTCGACGACGCCATGGTGCGAGTCCGCGAGGTCTCCAAAGATTTGGGGATCTACTTAGTCAACAGCATCAACCCGTTCCGGCTCGAGGGCCAAAAGACGGTCATGTTCCGCGTGCTCGAGGCCCTGCGTTGGGAGGTTCCCGACTGGATCGTGGTACCCGGCGGTAACCTAGGAAACTCCAGCGCCTTCGGCAAGGCCTTCAGCGAACTCAAACAACTAGGGCTGATCGATCGCGTCCCGCGCCTGGCCGTTATCAACGCGGCCGGAGCAGATACGCTTTATCAACTCTACGAGGCACGCCAACTGCGCTGGAACAATGGCGCGCCAGATATGAATATCACTCGCCACTACTACGACGAACTCGATGCGAGCAAAGCTAAAGCGGACACGATCGCCAGCGCCATTGAGATCAATCGTCCCGTCAACTTGCAGAAATGCCTGCGGGCGCTGGACTTTTGCGATGGAGTGGTGCGGCGCGTGACCGACCAGGAGATCCTCGATGCTAAGGCCCAGGTCGGCGCAGGAGGCATCGGCTGCGAACCCGCCAGTGCGGCGAGTGTGGCCGGGGCAAAGAAATTGCGGGACGAAGGGGTCATCGCCCCCTCGGAACGCGTCGTGTGCATCCTGACCGGACATCAACTGAAAGATCCGACGGCTACTGTGGCCTATCACACCACAGACCAAGATAAGTTCAACGAAGTGCTAGGCAGCCGCGGCGTCAGTCGCGCCTCGTTCGCTAATCGAGCCATCGCAGTGCCCAACGAGCTCGACGCCATTATCCGCGCCATTCAATTGTATGGCTAAGAGTTCAACAGCTAAGAGTTCAACGGCTAAGAGTCTGCGGCAGCTTGGCTAGCAGGTCTGCCGCAGTTTCGTCAGGGCGTGAAGTTGTCGGGCGTCGGCGGGCGATAGCCACCACCGGGCAAAATGCCCGCTTCGGGAATGCGGACGGGCGGCTGTCCGCCAGGAGCCACAAAATCCCGCAGGAGTTGTCCCGGCACCCACACCGGAGCCGATGTGCTCGGCGGCGGGGCATCATAGCCGCCGCCCGCCATAGGCGGATACACGGGATCGGGATTGTACGGTAGCTGCTGCGGCACGTTCTGTGGCTGGAACGGTTCGGGGATCGGCGTGGCCACTCCCTGTGCTGACTGTAGTCGCAAGTTATCAGCCCGGGCCTGCAAAGTTTCGCTGCTCAACGGTTGCTCGGGAAGCAGAGTGATATCGACGATGCGCTCATCGCGGACTTCCCAAGGCCACAGCGATTCGGAGAAAAAGTCAAAGGGTGGAATCTGGTACCACGGCGGCGAGATTGTCCTGAGTACCTTTTCGGTGCGGAAGCCGTCGGCGACCACTTCGATTTCACGAGTTCCATAGTAGGTAAACGAAGACGCCGTCGGCGTAGTCCCTATCAACTGTTTGTCGACATACACGCTGGCCCCGGGAGGGTTGCTGCGGACCATCAACCTGCGGCGAACGCATCCGCTGGTCACTGCCAGCCCTGCCAGCAGCCATACCAACAGCGGCCGGGCATAGGTGTGCTGGGCCGGCCAGAGCCATCGCGCTGGCCAGGAGCTGCAGCGTGCGACACACGGTTTTACGCTCAACGTTTTCCTGTCCTTCCTGCCAAACACCCTGCCACGGCCTAAGCTCAGTGCGCGCCACGGCGGCTATGGGAATTGCGCTGCGGCGTCCACCGCCCAGTCCGCGCGAGTATAGTTGCTCGAGGCTTGGCGTCGCCAGAGCAATTTTCCTTGAGTCTCACGCTTGCTCACGCTTACCGGCTGCCCCGATGGCTTAGCGATAATTCGGGCTGTGCCTATCCAGGCCGCGCATGCGGCCTGAGATTCGGTCATGAGTTGACGAGTTTCAGAAAAACCTGGCAACCTACGTCGATTTGGACGATAGTATCATGAGTACGGCTAGCCCATGTTTGCTCACTACCGCTGCCTGCTATGCTATGAGTTCCCGTGAAATGATGTGCCATCCCAGTAGATACTAGCCACTGAAACTTGTCAGATCTCACCTCCAAAATCGACGCGCAGCGCCCCTGGAAGGATACCGTACGCCACGCGGTCATCACCGATATCGGCATGCGCCGAGCCATCAATCAAGACGCGCTGACTGTCATGCAGGCCGATTCATTGGCGGCTTGGCAGCGGTTGGGGCACGTCTTTATCGTAGCCGATGGGATGGGCGCCCACGCAGCCGGCGAGTTGGCCTCCAAGTTGGCAGTCGAATTGATCCCACATCAGTACCTGAAGGTCCGCGATCTCGCTCCGGCCGTGTCGTTGCACAAGTCGATCTCGGAGGCCAACGCGGAGATCCACCGCAGGGGGCGGGCCAACATCGAATTCCGCAACATGGGCACGACCTGCAGCGTTCTAGCCTTGTTGCCAGAGGGCGCCGTAGTAGCGCACGTCGGTGACAGTCGCGTCTACCTGCTGCGCGGCGATCAGCTATTCCAATTAACGTTTGACCATTCATTGGTGTGGGAGATGCAAGCGGCGGGCGAGGTAACCGATGAAACGGCTCGCAGCGGAGTCATCCCCAAGAACGTCATCACGCGTTCACTGGGCCCCAACGCCAATGTGCAGATCGACCTCGAAGGCCCTTTCCCAATCCGTTTGGGCGATCGCTTTCTACTCTGTTCAGACGGCTTGAGCGGACAAATTTCCGACGAGGAAATCGGCGCTCTGTTGCGAGTGCTTGAGCCCCACGAAGCGACTCAGTTTTTTGTCGATCTGTCCAATCTCCGGGGTGGTCCCGATAATATCACAGCCATTGTGGTAGAGGCCAACGACGCTCGGTTGGTAACGCCCTCGCAGGACGCCATCGTGGTCCAGCGCGCCGGTCGTCAACGCACCTTCTCACCCGCCCTGGGCGTGGTTACCGCCGTCTGCTTCTTAGCCGCCGTGCTGCTGTTCCTGATGCATATCCTACCGCTGGCGATCGTGACCAGCGTGCTGGGTCTAATCGCCGTCACCACAGGCTTGATCCAAGTCTACTGGCCCATTGCCGAGAGCCGCCCCACGGCCGCGCGCTACGGCGGTGGTCCGTATCGCCAGTATTCCGCCAAGCCAAACTTGGCGCTGTTTGAAAACCTGGCTGGGACCATGAAGCCGCTCCGCGAAGCGTCGCAAGAAAAGCGATGGCAGATCGACTGGGATCCCATCGATCGCCAATTCGCCCAGGCCCGCGCCAAGGCTGACAGCCAAGATTTCAAACAAGCCGTACGCCTCCAAGCGTTGTTGCTGATCGAACTGATGCGACAAATTCGCAAGCAGCGCCGCCGCACGCCGGGCGATTCTTCCATCGAATTGTAAATCGGCCGACAACTGCCGGTGGAAACCCCACCGAATCCGAACTCTGCCGGTGGCTTGGGAGCGGACCGCGCAGCGGAGCATCTCCGGCTGAGCGTGTGATATAATCGGACGCGCCCCGCTCGCTAGAGTATTCCACATCCAGGAATTTGCACCGATGAAAAAACAACTGGCCAGACTACTCGTCCACACTCTGCTGATCGCGATCTTGGCCAGCTCGGCTAGCCAGGGCGCACAGCCAAACATCATCTTCATTTTTTCAGACGACCATGCGGAACATGCTATTTCCGCGTATGGCTCTAAGGTCAACCAGACGCCGCACATCGACCGATTGGCGCAACAAGGCGTTCGCTTTACCAATTCCTTTGTGACCAATTCGATCTGCACTCCCAGTCGCGCCACTTTGCTAACCGGTCAGTATTCGCATCTGAACGGTGTGCCTGTTTTTAACCGCTTCGATGCGTCGCGCGATACCGTAGCCAAACATCTGCAGGCCGGCGGCTACCATACCGGCGTGATTGGCAAGTGGCACTTGGGCTCTGATCCGTCTGGCTTTGACCGCTGGATCGTGTTGCCCGGGCAGGGTGCCTATTGGAACCCGAGCTTCCTAACGCCCGGCAAGCAATTGACAATCGAAGGCCACTGCACGGACATCACCACCGATCTGGGAATAGAGTTTCTCAACACTCGACCGCAGGACAAGCCGTTCTTTCTGATGCTGCACCAAAAGGCACCGCACCGAGCGTGGGAACCCGACGAGCGGAACAAGGCTCGCTTTGCTGACCAAGTCATACCCGAGCCCGACACGCTGTGGGATGACTACTCCACCCGTCCCGCCGCTCTGCCCGATAACGAACAAACCGTCGCGCATGATCTGACCAATCGCGATCTCACGCTCACGCCTCCCGCGGAGC
>JBEBXX010000271.1:0-4516 GCA_040391435.1 Aureliella helgolandensis
CAGCTTGGCAGCCCTATCGCGTCTGGCTGGGCGGCATCCGCATTGGATTGGACTTCAACGGCCGCTTCACTCGCCGCTTCACTCGTTGCTTCACCTGCCGCCTCACCTGCCGCTTCGCTCGCAGTTTGCACGTACGGCTGCGAGTCAGCCTGCATGGCTGCCTCATTCGCCTCCGCCGCAAGCCAGCGCGGCTGCTCCGGCTCAGGTGATGGCTGAGCCAGTTCGGAGACCACGGCCATAGGCGAAGTGGTGGTGGGTTGCGGATGAGCCGCCGCGCGAAGGGCTACTTGGTGCACTTCCGTGACGCTGCCAGACAAGCCTTCGATGACCTGTGCAAGGTCGCTCAACTGAGACTGCAGGCCGTTCTTCCAGTCTTGGTCGCTGCCGCGCACGGTGACCTGCTCGGCTTGCAATCGCTCCAAGATCGACGAGACGCTACTAACGTTTAGTTGCAATTGTTCGATGGCAGCGCTTTGCAGAGTCAACTGCGGATTATCGACGGGAGCTTGCGAATGCTCTTCGGCTAGGCTTGCTAGTCGCTGCTCAGTCACAATCTGTTCGATAGCCAGGAGCTGTTGGTTGACCGCCAGCACGCGCTCGGTCAGCGTCTGCATCGCGGTCGCATGCTGATGCGCCATGGCTTCGACCTGTTCGGCCAATCGGGCACGTTCATCGCGCCGGCTAGCCGCTTCGTCGCTGCTGTCTAGACTGACCGAGTCGGATTGTGCTCCGGCTGCATCGCGTTTGCGGATCGCTCGTCGCTTGCGTAGGCGACGTTGTTTTCGCGCCTCTCGTTGCAGCTCGCTGAGCGGTTGGGCCAGGTTCTGAAGTTGGCACTCGAGCGGCTGCATGGCGGCTTGGATCAATTGCGCCACCCATTTGGGGTCGCTGTTCGAGGGTCCGTCGGCTGCCAGTTCCGCCGCATGCAGTGCCGCTTTGACACGCGCAGTCGGTGCGGCCTGTGCGCGATTGCGCAGCTCGAACGGTCGGGCCAATGCGAACTTGATGCGCTGCGGCGTCGCACTCTCGGCACGCAACGCGGGCGCTGTTGGCGTTTCTGGCTGGGCACTACTGCGGCTGAGCTCAAAGCGGTGTCCCGCAATTTCAAAATGGCTGTCGGCGTTGGTCAGTAGCAATTCGTTGAAAGTTTGACCGTCGCGGGTGAGCTTGGGAGCTAGGGCGCGGATGAAGATTTGACGGGCACCTATGACTAACAGCGCGTGGTACGGAGCAACTCCAGGCAACTCACAGCGCAGTGCACAGCTCGCCGCACTTCCCAGAGTGCATTTGTTGCTGTTGACCGACCACTGCTGAAGGACCTGTCCCTGGGCATTGCGCAGTTTGAGGCACGCGGTGGGTTGGTGAGCATGCGTGGCGATGACCAGCGGGAAGCCGGCAGTCTGCGAGTTCGTGGTAGTCAAATCCATCTCCAAACAACTCCATCAATGGGCGATCACGCGAAGTGCGGCAGCCGCTTTCGAGGGCGGCGGCTGTGTTGTCTCGGCTGGCGGCATCTCGGTTGACAGCCTGAAGGCGGCCATACCGGCGGCGGCTCACCGCAGGCCGCCCTGCGGAGGCGCGCTCAAGCTGGCCGCAGCGGTCTCCCTACCTTCGACGGCTATCGACCATAATTCGGCTTGCGGCGACAGCAAACTCGCGAAAACCCCTGGCTAATCGCAGATTGTCCGGCGCACGTCCGGGGATTTACCTAAAGATAGGGGTTCTAACGAGCTTTGGGAGGTTGGGAGGGGAGTTGTGTCCAGATGTTCCCCGATGTTCATGGTGAGCCAAGCCCATCTGCGCGCGTGGTCTGTACTGGCCTTATTAGCGGGCGGTGAAGTAGAATCCCCATTTTCCGATAGCCTAGCCGCGACCGGTTCGCCCCATCGAGACATGTATGGCCCTGCGCGAGATCCCCCTGCATTTATCCGAAGAAGCTTCTCTGCCGAGCTTAGTAACCGAGTGGATCGACAATTCGCGGCAGCGCATTGAGCTTTACTGGGATCATTTTTCCAAGGAGCCCTTACCCCAGTACGTCGAGTGCGATTTTGACTTGGTGGCCCTCGCCCTGGCGGAAGTCGTCGAGCGCGATTTGGCCGACGGCAGATTGTTCGTCGAATGGGGCTGTGGATTTGCGGTGGTGACAGGCATCGCAGCCCTGTTGGGCTTGGACGCCGTGGGCATTGAAGCGGAAGAGATGCTGTGCGTGGAGGGCCGCAAGCTCATGGCCAAGCACGCCGTTCAAGCCGAGGTCTGGCAGGGTAACTTCCTTCCCAACGGTGCCCGACGCTTGGCCGAAGACACCGATCCACTAGTCTCGCTGACGCATTCGTTACCTCCAGCCTACGAGTTGAATCAGATGGGGCTGGACGATTTCGCGATTGTGTTTGCTTATCCTTGGCCGGGCGAAGAGCATTTTCTGCGGCTAGTATTTGACCGCTACGCGCGTTCAGAGAGTTTGCTGTTGATGTACCGCGGGCCCTATCACATCGAACTCTACCGCAAGCGGTGAGCGACCTATGGCAAGCCGGCCGCTGCCGTAGTTCAATTGCCGTAGTTCAACTGCCGTAGTTCAACTGCCGTAGTTCAACTGCCCAGTCTGGCGCAAGCGCATGCCGAGCGTCGCGCTGCGTTGGGTGGCTAGATCGGTAGGCTGCCGAGCAGTTCTTCGATGTGCTCGACGATCGGTAGGTTGGTAAACTGCCGCAGCAGATCGCGATTGGTTTGGCGGGAGGTGTCAGGGTCGGTGCCGCTGTCGATCATCGAGGCCTGGCTTGGGCCAGCCTGGTTCTGTGAAATGCACGCGGTGGGCAGCGTGTTGAGGACGATTGCCAGGAGCTGCAGTTGCCGGGCATGCACCGCCTCGATTGTCAGCAGCGTGTGGTTGACGACGCCCAGCCGATTGGCGGCAACCAGGATCAGCGGCAGGCCCAGTTGCTGGGCGAGGTCGAGCACCCGCATCGATTTCGAAATCGGCGAGAGTGCGCCGCCGGCGCCTTCGACGATTAGAAAGTCGCAGTGCGGCAGCCACCACCGGGCACCGTCGATCAAGAGCTGTTCGTCGACCGACTTGCCTTCCAGAGCCGCTGCGACGGGCGGTGCTACGGGAGCCGCAAAAGATTGCGGGCACACGCGCGACAGCGGCTGATTGCAGCTTGCAGCGGCGCGCAGTTGCGCTGCATCGCTGTCGCTTGGCCAACCGCAGTGGGGCTCCTCAGCCAGCCATGCCGCGGCACTGGGCATGCCGCTGGCGATCGGCTTGTAAACGCCGACCTGCGTGCCATGAGCGGTCAGAGCGCGGGCGAGCTGGCAGGCCGAGAAGGTTTTCCCGACTTCGGTATCGGTGCCTATAATAAACACCCCTGGCCGTGCGAGCCGACCAGTCGGCTTGTTGTTCGCGGTGGGACTGTTAGCATTAAGTCCAGTTGTGGGCTGTTCAGGGGGTGAGATGTGCGTAGCTGAGACCGAGCTATTTGATTTTGGACCATTTTGATCGTTGGGGTTAAACACAGCAGATATGACAGGTTCGAGAATTGTAAATTTAGCACTGGTGCAGATGAGTTGTACGCCCAACCACGACGCCAACGTGGATAAGGCGGTGGAGCGTATCGCTGAGGCGGCCAAGCAGGGAGCTCACATTGTATGCTTGCAGGAGGTTTTCAATACGCCCTATCCCTGCCAAGCCGAAGACCATGCCATTTTCGATTGGGCGGAGTCGATTCCGGGGCCGACCAGCGGTCGCCTGCAACGAGCGGCGCGGCAGCATGGCGTGGTGGTGGTAGGATCGATCTTTGAACGCCGGGCTCCGGGCCTGTACCACAACTCAGCGGTCACCTTTGATGTCGATGGGGAGATGGTCGGCTTCTACCGCAAGATGCATATTCCCGACGATCCGTTGTACTACGAAAAGTTCTATTTCACCCCGGGCGATTTGGGTTTTCAGGTCGCGCGCACGAAGTATGGCTGCTTGGGCGTTGGCGTCTGTTGGGATCAGTGGTATCCAGAGGCCGCCCGCTTGTTTGCCCTGCGGGGAGCGGAGATACTACTCTATCCAACCGCTATTGGCTGGCATCCGTCGGAGCGAGAAGAGTTCGGGCAAACGCAGCATAGTTCCTGGGAGACTTCGATGCGCGGGCACGCGATTGCCAACGGCGTGTTTGTGGGCGCTCCAAACCGGGTCGGTGACGAGGGGGAACTGCAGTTTTGGGGAGCATCCTTCGTAGCCGACCCGAGTGGCAAAGTGCTGCATCGCGCTAGCCATGATAGTGAAGAATTGGTGATCGTTCCCTGCGATCTGTCGCGGCTGGACGTCGTCCGCACACACTGGCCCTTCCTTCGCGATCGGCGCATCGACGCCTACGCGGACATCACTCAACGCTACTTGGATAGCCCAAGCTAAACACAGCATGAAAATCACAAGTCCTCATGTTTGGCCAGCAGAATGGGAACGCCAAGCCGCCACCTGGATCGCTTGGCCACACAATCTGGAAACGTGGCCCGGCCGATTTGAGCAGAT
>JBEBXX010000272.1:0-4500 GCA_040391435.1 Aureliella helgolandensis
GCCTGAATCGTGGATGGCTTGATGAGCCGCACCGGCGGCGAATCGCGCGTGCCTGCCGCGCTTGGCCCACAACTGCGGATCTTGGCCACAAGCGGCTATGCTCCAATCGCGAATCTCGGCCGCGATCCGCGTAGGATAATTGCTGGCATCGAAAATCGAGATATAGCCCACGCCACTTTGCGCGTTAACCAGTGCGTTCCACACGGTGTCCACATCCGTGCCCAGCGGATTGATCATTCCCAATCCCGTGACGACAACCCTTCGACGCATGCTGTGGCAACTCCCGTCCCATGTCTATTAGTTCTAAACTTGGATCATCCACCTCGCCCCTCGGTGCAGCGAGCCAGAACAATCCGCCGTTTTTGCCAAACAGAGAATCTTACCTTGCTGGCGACTTGCGCGATAGGCGTCCAACGCAGAACGCCTAAGCTTCTTTGAGAGCCCGCACCGCCTCGCGTGCGCGATGCAGAAACTCCGCTTTGGGCTCACCGGCCTCCAACCAAATCGGCGCCCCCACAGTGATGCTGCTGAGCAGTGGTACAGGCATAAACTCGCCACGCGGCAAAATGCGATTCAAATTCTCCATGTACACCGGGACCAACTCCAGATCGGGCCGCTTCTTAGCCAAGTAGTAGATGCCGCTCTTGAACTCGCCCATCGCACCGTCATCCGCTCTCCCCCCTTCGGGGAAAACGATTAATGAGTAGATATCCCCAATCTCGCGAATCATCAGATCCACCGGACTTTGATGCACCTTGATCTGCTTGCGATCGATCAACATGGCATTGAACGAGCGGGCGAGGAATCGCTTCCAGGGCGTATTGCCCCAATAATCCTTGGCCGCTACCGGGCGAGTCAGATTTCGGATCTCAGCCGGCAGGGCGGACCACAATACAACCGCGTCCAAGTGACTGGAGTGATTTGCAAAGTAGATCCGCTGACAGGTTTCGGGCTGGCAATCGATCCAGCGAACCGTATAACCGCTGAAGAATCGCGCCGCAGCGATAATCACGTTGCCGGTCAGCTTGTGCCGCCAGTCCTGGAGCGGGACATGCTGGCTGTTGCACGCTGCGGGCGGTCGCTGTGTAGTGTGTCGAGGATCAACGGCGGCAGCCACGGGGCAATAGCTCCTGTGAGGGGCAAACGGGCACGCGGGACAAGCTAACAGCTTGGCTAAGGCAAGCTATTTTTCCACTCCATACATAGTTCTACGCTGTAGGCGGTGAATTTACCAGATCCGCAACCCTATCAATGCAGTAGATAGCGGCACGGGCTGTCCACAGCGGCAGTAGCTCAAGCTATGATACGCTGCTGCCTCTCGACTCTGCAGTACTGCTCACCTGTCGCGAGTGCTCACCTGTCCCGTGCCCCCGTTACATTGCCACCCACTACAGGAGTGCGCTCCATGGAATCTTCGCTCGACCCCGTTCACCTGGCCATCGATTTGGGCGCATCAAGCGGTCGAGTGCTGGCCGGGCGAGTGTTGAACGATGGCATCGAACTGGAGGAAGTGCACCGTTTTGCCAATGGCGGTTTGCACCTGGGACAGCGATTGGTGTGGAATCTACTGGGACAGTGGGAGCACGTATGCGAGGGACTGCAGCGCGCGGCTGCACGCTATGGCCAGCGGATAGCCAGCGTGGGCGCCGACACCTGGGGTGTCGACTACGTGCTACTGGATCGCAATGACGACCTCGTAGGGCCCTGCTTCCATTACCGCGATGCTCGCACTCGCGGCCTGCTTGAACAGGCATTCCGACGCATGAGCCGCGAAGACATCTTTCGCGCCACCGGCCTGCAGTTCATGGAAATTAACACCCTCTATCAACTGCTCGCCATGCGGCTGGAGGAGTCTCCACTGCTCGACATTGCCGAGCGGCTGTTGATGGTCCCCGACTTTCTGCACTGGCAGCTATCTGGCGAAAAGGTCAACGAGTTCACTAATGCGTCAACCACCCAAATGCTCGACGCAAACACCGGCCAGTGGAGCCGTTCGGTGCTTGACGCAATGGAGATTCCCAGCTCCATCTTCACGCCTCCCCTGCAACCCGGTATCTCGCTGGGGCCGCTCTTGCCGCAAGTTCGCGAGCGAACTCAATTGCACGCCGATGTGCAAGTCATTCTCCCGGCCACCCACGATACCGCCTCTGCAGTGCTAGCCGTGCCGGCCGATTCCTTTGCGCAAGACAACGTCGACTGGTGCTATATCAGTTGCGGCACCTGGTCGCTGCTCGGTGCAGAGCTCGCGCGCCCGGTGCTTAGTGAGACCTGCCAACGCCACAACTTCACCAACGAGGGCGGGGTCAACGGCAGCGTGCGTCTGCTTAAGAACATCGCCGGCCTGTGGATTTTGCAGCAGTGTCGCGAGCATTGGAAGCGTGAGGGACACGAATGGGGTTGGGAACAATTGATCTCACTCGCGCTGCAAGCTCCGCCCATGCAGTCGATCATCGACACCGACGCCCAAGCCTTCATGGCCGCCGGCAATATGCCCGCCGCGATTGCCGAGTTCTGTCGACAGACTGGTCAGAAAGTGCCTCACAGCGAAGGGGAGATCGTGCGCTGCACCCTGGAGAGTTTAGCTCTGCGCTACCGGCTCACGCTGGGATTCTTAGAGGAATTGGTGGGACACCCATTCAACACGATCCATATGGTGGGGGGCGGCGTGCAGAATCGTCTGCTCTGTCAGATGACCGCCGATGCCTGTGGCCGACTTGTCGTGGCCGGACCTGTCGAAGCTACTGCAATCGGCAACGTCATGATGCAAGCCATCGGCTCAGGGCGTCTTGGATCCGTGGGTGAAGCTCGACGACTTGTGCGCTCAGCCCGCGACATCGCTCGCTATGAACCACGCGGCACGGACCGCTGGGACGAAGGGCTGGAGAGACTCAAACAGTGGCTCTAGCCATTCTTGCTCAGACCTGCTGCTACTGTTGACGCCACGCCCATGCAAAAATATTGCGCGCGTCGATGTACCGCGCACTGGTCGAACTGCTGCCTAGTACCACGACAATTGTCTCGCTGCCGCCCTGAGCGGCTTGACCGACTGCGATCAAACAAGCGCCAGCCGCCGTGGTAGTGCCTGTCTTCATTCCCAAAAACCCTTGCTGCACCAGCAGGCGATTGGTGTTCTCCCAACGCACATTGCGAGTTCCGCCAGCGGTGCCGATCAACCGCGCCCCGCGCTGACGCGTCTGAACCACCTGGCGCAAGACTGGCAATTGCCAAGCTGCGCGAGCGAGTATCGCCAAGTCAGCGGCCGAGCTCAGATGTTTGTCATCTGGCAATCCGTGCGGATTGACAAAGTGCGTATCGCTCATCCCCAACTCTTCCGCTCGCCGGTTCATCGCCTGCACGAACTGATCGTAAGCCACGGCTGCGTTCGCAGTACCCGGCGGCGCGGCGTCTTCTAACGGCTGACTGTGAGCGGAGACCGGATCCAAACGAGAGCCGAAGTGTTCGGCCAGGGCCACCGCGGCATCGTTGCCCGAGGGAAGCAGCAGCCCGTAGAGCAACTCGCTTACAGCCAATTGCTCGCCGGCACGCACGCCGGCTGTCGATCCCAACGTGTTGTCTGCTCGCTCTGAGAAGGTCACCATTTCGTCCAGGATCGCCGGATGCCGCGCGGCCAACTCCGCTACCAACAGCGCAGTCATGACTTTCGTGGTACTGGCGAATGGCAGACGTCGATGCGATTCCTTGCCGCCCAGCGCTCGGCCGCTGGCTAGGTCCAGGCTGGCCCACGCCGTGGCTGTCACTTGCGGTGGAGCATGTGGGTCCAGTGGCCCGGCCTGCGGCAGTTGCCGGGCATTGATCTCGTCGGGCTCGGCTACCGGCGGATCCTGCTCAATCAAACTGCCCAGCGCACTCCACGTCGCCTGGTCGACGACGCCACTTGACGCGAGCTTGTTGGCGGATTGAAACTTCTTAACTGCCACTTCGGTCATCGAACCAAAATCCCCGTCGACCCCCAGGCCCGCTGCGATGCGCGCGTTGAGCGTTCTCTGAAGAGTCTCCACCAACGGCCCGCTCGCCTCCAATCGCAGCGTGGGAAGTTCTGCGACACTCTTTTCAGCCCGCGCTGAGCTGGAACTATCGCTGTCTAAATCGCTGCCCGCTTCAGTTGCTGCGGATGGCTGCTGGAGCAGATCGACCACCGTTCGAGCCATATCGGCGACTAGTTGATTCGCCGCATTGTTGTCCGACCAGCTCGCGTCCTGGTTTTTGTCCGTTAGCACACAGATCGCAAATTTCACTCCCGGACCGCTAATGACACCGGCCGCGGTTCGCGAGCGGTCGACGGAACCCGTCTTGTGCGCCACCGTGAAGCCGCGCATGCGCGCCAGGCGCGCCTCTTCCAGCAGCCCCATGACGGTGGCCGCACGGGGCTGAGCAACCATGTCGGACAGGGCGCTTGAATACTTGGGCACACCCCGGCGCACGGGCTTGAGGAAGATGTCTTCCCCCAGCTCCACCATGCCCGGCATGACCACGCTGCCA
>JBEBXX010000273.1:0-4495 GCA_040391435.1 Aureliella helgolandensis
CACGGGGAACGCAAGCTAGAAGCTTAGGCCACGGGGAACGCAAGCTAGAAGCTTAGGCCACGGGGAACGCAAGCTAGAAGCTTACGCCACGGGGAACGCAATTTTGTTTTAAGGAATTCGCTTTGAATCACCAACTGATGACTGAGGATGAAGAGCAAACGGTGGTGGAACACCTGCGCGAGAGCCGAGCACACATTGATAGAGAGCTATCTAAAACTATTGTGGGGCAGAAGGAGGTCGTGCAACAACTGCTGATTAGCTTGCTCGCCGGCGGCCACTGCCTAATCACAGGCGCTCCGGGTCTGGCCAAAACCCTACTTGTTCGCAGTGTGGCGCAGATCTTTGATCTGCAGTTTTCACGCATTCAATTCACACCCGATCTAATGCCTTCGGATATTACTGGTACGGAGATATTGGAAGCCAGCGAGGATGGCAGACGGCAGATGCAGTTTGTCAAAGGTCCCATCTTTGCCAATGTCATCCTGGCCGACGAGATCAACCGCACTCCGCCGAAGACGCAGGCGGCGCTGTTAGAGGCGATGCAGGAGCACCAGGTAACGGTGGCTGGGCGGCGCTATCCGCTGCAGGAGCCATTTTTCGTGTTGGCGACTCAAAACCCGATCGAGATGGAAGGCACCTATCCCCTGCCTGAAGCGCAGCTCGACCGCTTCATGTTCAACGTGATGATCGACTACTTACCACACGCACAAGAGCTGGAAGTGGTTCTGCGCACGACGTCGGGCCGACCCGAGCCGATCGAGCAACTGTTCAGTGGCGACGATGTGTTGAAGTTTCAGGAGGTTGTGCGCCGAGTGCCAATCGCCCATGAGACTGCCGAGTATGCGGTGCGGTTGGTGGGAGCGACGCGTCCCGGACAGCCCACGGCCACTCAATTAGTCAATACCTGGGTTAGCTGGGGTGCCGGCCTGCGCGCGGCGCAGACGCTGGTTCTAGGTGCCAAGGCCCGAGCCCTGCTCGAAGGCCGCTCGCATGCGAGTGTAGATGATATTCGCGCGCTGGCTGCCCCTGCCCTGCGACACCGCGTGTTGCTGAATTACAAAGCGGAAGCTGAAGGAGTCACTGTGGACGATTGCATTGAAGAGTTCCTAAAAGCCTGCGAGGTGTGACCCATGTTTCAACGCGCGCCGCGGTTCCGTCCTCCCACAGCCACTGCAGCCAAGACAGCTACAGTCAAGCCAGCTACAGGCAAGACAGCTACAGTCACGACAGCCGCTACCGCTCAGCGCTGGTTTATCGACCCAGTGGCGATCATGCAAATCCAAGGGCTGACGCTGCGTGCCAAAACGATCGTCGAAGGCTTCACAGCGGGCCTGCATCGCAGTCCTCTGCATGGTTTTTCCGTCGAATTCTCGGAGTACCGACCCTACGTGCTGGGGGATGATCCACGGAACTTGGATTGGAAGTTGATGGCCCGCACCGATCGCTATTACGTAAAACAGTACGAAGACGAGACCAATCGCCGCTGTTACATCGCCATCGATCACAGTCGCTCGATGAACTATGGCAATGGCCAGGTTACCAAAGCTCAATACGCCCAGACGCTGGCCGCTACGCTGGCCTATTTCCTGCACGCGCAGCGAGACGCGGTGGGAGTCATTACCTGCGGGACCGACTCTAGTGAGTTTCTGCCGCCGCTTCATCGACGCGGGCATCTACAGCATTTGATGCATGTACTTGAGCAACCCAGCGAGGGAAGACAGACGTCGCTAGCCGATGGGCTGAGTAAGCTGGCCGGGCTTTCACGCCGCCGCGGCTTAGTGGTGCTCATCTCCGATTTATTGACCGACCCGGCCAGCCTGGAGAAACCCTTGGGATATTTGCGTGGTCGCGGCCATCAAGTGCTCATGCTGCGGGTGCTCGAGCGCGGCGAGATCGATCTTCAATTGCCCAGCAGTTTGCTGCTGCGCGATCTGGAAACCGGCCGCGAAATATATGTCGATCCCGAGCAAGCGCGGCAGACGTATGTGGCTCGTTTTCAACAGCATGCACAGGCTTTAAATGACATCTGCCAACGCCGCGGCGCAAGACTATTCACGGTCACGATCGACCAACCCTTGGAGTTCGCGCTCCTGGAATTGATCGGAACGTTTACCCGCAAGTCTGTAGGCCGCAGTTCCTCCAATCGTCCCAGGAGAGCCTGACATGGGATTTCTCGCCCCACTCTACGCATTGGCGGCCCTGGCGCTGGCTGGGCCCATACTATTTCACTTGATTCGCAGGCAGCCTCGCGGCGAGTTGCCATTCAGCTCATTGATGTTCCTGACGGCCTCGCCACCGCGTTTGACGCGTCGCAGTCGCCTGGATAATCTGTGGTTGTTGGCACTGCGAGTACTGGCGTTGTTGCTAATTGCAGCGGCTTTTATGCGGCCATTTTTGCGGCAAGATAGTTTCGATGCGGCTGCGCTCAGCGGCCGACGCGTGGTGCTGTTGCTTGACACCAGTGGCAGCATGCAGCGGCCCGACGTGTGGTCCGCCGCGCAGCGCACGGCGACCGAAGCGCTCGACGAACTCTCGCCGCAAGACCAGGTGGGCCTGTATACCATCGACCGTGAACTAACCGCTCACGTTCCGCTGGACCAGTTGCATGCTACCGAGCCGCGGGTAAGTCAATTGGCGGTCCGCGAGGCGTTGAAGAAACTTCGCCCCACTTGGCATAACACGCAGTTGGTCGAGGGGCTAAAGTCGGTTGCTGAACAATTTGCTGCGCATGCTCCGTCTGCCGAGTTGAATGTAGATGCGCCGCATCAAATCGTGCTGGTGAGCGACTTGCACCGCGGCATCAGTCTGCAGGGGCTGCAGGGCTTCGTATGGCCCGAAAATGTCAAGCTGGACGTGCGGCAGGTGCTGCCAAAGTCGCCCGGCAATGCGCGGCTAAGCCTGCTGCAGGAGGATCCTGAGGTGGGGGCTCCGAAAATCTCTGGCCAATCCGTTGCGAAGCACGTAGCGGGTAGCACTTCTGTTCCAAGCACGCACACCCTACGCGTACGCATAGAGCGCGATAGCGATGCTCCACTCGACGGGCCGCTGCTGTCGTTGCGTTGGGCGAATTTTCAAGGGCCACTGCCCGGCCAGTCGCTCAATGTGCAGGTTCCGCCGGGGCAAGTCCGCGTCTTACCGCTAGACGAACGACCTGCCACCGCAGATCGCATCGTGATGTCCGGGGATGCATGGGACGGGGACAACACGTTATACATCGTCGAGCCGAGCCAAAAGTCGCAGCAGGTTCTCTTTTGTGGGCGAGAGCAAACGCAGTTAACGGATGACCTGAGCTACTTTCTTAAACAAGCGCCACTAGATTCTGCAGGCGTCCAGCGGACACTAGAAGCGGTGGCCGCGGATGCGCTGAGCACACGCTTGACGGCTGCAGACGTGCGGGCCGCGGTGATCGAACCGACGCCTGCAGTAATGCAGTATTCGCCGGCCATCGAGCAGTTCATGGAGCACGGAGGCAGCCTGCTCGTCTGCTTGTCTCAGCCCCTCAAACAACAAAACCAACCCGGCGGATCAGCGGCGGAGGTGGCCGAATTTTTGCGGAAGCTGTCTCTGGAGCCGCGTCTGGAGCTTGCCGAGTCTGAGGTTGGCGATTTTAGTTTGCTCGCACAAATCGATTTTGCGCATCCGATATTTTCGCCTTTGTCCGATCCGCGCTTCAACGACTTTAGCAAGCTCCGCTTTTGGTCGCACCGTCGCGTGGATTTGCCCGCTGAATCCAAGATCCGCACGCTGGCCAGCTTTGATGATGGAACGGCTTGGCTGCTCGAGGCACCGCGAGGCGCGGGCCGGCTGTGGGTGTTAACTGCGGGTTGGCAGCCAGCGGCAAGCGGCTTCGGGCTCTCCAGCAAATTTGTCCCGCTGATGATGGGGATGCTGGCTCCACGGGATGCGCTCACTCCGCCTAAAACACACTATGACGTCGGCGAGCAGATCGCGTTGGCGAGCGCCCAGCAAGCTCTTATCACGACAGCTCAAGACCGGCCGCTGGACGAAGCGCAAATCAGGCGTAGTAGCGAAACGCTAGAGATCTTGCGGCCTGGATTGTACTGGTTGCAGACGGGCGACGAGCGTAGGCAGGTCGCCGTGCAGCTAGCCGCCAGCGAAAGCCGTTTGACTCCGCTGGATGTGGCGGAGTTGCAGGCCTTGGGTATGGTGCTCCGGCCACTAGGCAGCGATTCGCAGCGACGCCACTCGCAGCGGCAATTGCAGCGTGAGGAGCTCGAAGGCAAACAGCGTTTATGGCAGTGGTTGCTGGTGGGCGGACTGGTGGTATTGGCATTTGAAACATGGTTAGCAAGTTGGCTGAGTCGTTGATGGGGCTTATGCTTCCAGCCTGCGTAGGTGCAAAAGAGTGTGGGTTAATGGGCAGATTTCCATAAGTTTTGAAGCAGAGGTTGTTTGGTTAGAAGATTGTTGGTTAGAAGATTGTTGGTTAGAAGATTGTTGGTTAGTACATCGTTGGTTAGTACATCGTTGGTTA
>JBEBXX010000274.1:0-4469 GCA_040391435.1 Aureliella helgolandensis
ACCGCCACAGCCCCTGGTCTGCAGCAGTTGCCTTCTGTGGCTGATGTGACTGTGCCCCACGTGGTTGTGCCTCACCTGAGTGAAGAGAGCGGATCGCAACCGCCGAGCGGCTCAGCTTCATCTCTCCAGGCCAAGTTGAAATCTGGAGCCCCCTCTGTCCAGTCGACCGCACTTGGCGAATTGCTATATCGGTTCGACGAGTGGCAGTGCACCGTCTATGGCATGCTGAGCGACCGCGGTGGGCTGGCTCGCGCAGTGGAGCGAAGCTGGCAAGCGTGGGGCGAGCTGGCGGTGAATTATCGCCAGGCTTATCTGTCTCCTGCCGCGTCCGCGCCTGTATTGCAAGCCGCAGTGGCTAAGCGACCCGCCTCGTTGCTCGGGCCTCAGTTTGTGGTGTACAATTCGTCCCTGGGTGGACACATCGTGCTCAGGGTTGAGCAAGCTCGCCAATGGCAGTTTGCCGTCCCTGCCGCACAAGCCCGGGTTCAGTCCGCATTGGGTGCAGCACTCAAACCCATCCAGTCGAGTGCTTTGGCAAGCGCTAGCCGCCAGTTAGAGTTCGCAGGTCGGGGCCTGCTGAGCTTGTCTCAAAGCCTAGCGAGCATCGCAGGTGGCGGCCAAGCGGAAGCCAAGGTTGCCCGTTTGCCTAGCCGCAACGACTAGATTTCGTTGCCGTCCCAACGCGTGAAGGCTTCCAAAGCGAAGAACTCAGGCAGTCCGATTTGGTTGTATTTCTCGGCTGTACCTTTATTGCGATCCTCGGCGCGTTGCCAAAACTCCCGAGGATCGGCACCTGGGAACAGAGCTTCATCCTTCTGGCTCTCGTGCATGAAGATCGCTTGCCGCTTGAGTTCGATATCGCTGGGGCTGAGTGGAACGGCAATTTCAATTTCATGCAACGCGTACTCTTGCCAAGCGCCGCGGTAGAGCAGAACTTCGGGTATCGGTTTACCGGAGCGCTGCATTTCGGCCAGCACAAATAGAATGGCTTCGGCGCACACGCGGTGCGTGCCGTGAGGATCGGCCAAATCTCCGGCCACATAAATTTGATCTGGTTGCACGCGTTCGAGCAGTTCGCGGATGATCTGCGTGTCCTCTTGGCCCATGGGACGTTTGGCGATTGTGCCCGTGCGATAGAACGGTAAATCCAGGAAATGCAGGTCTTCGGCGTGGCAACCAACGTGCATCGCCCCGGCTCGAGCTTCACTCCAGCGGATCAGCGATTTGATTTTCAGTATCGTATCATGGTCCGGGGTGCCCGGCTGTTTGCCATGTAGTCCCGCGTCAACTTGCTGTTGCACTTCGAGCGACTTCTGCTGGTCGATCGAGAAGAGGCGATTGTATTCGGTAACGAGATCGGCTACCCGCTGAGCATCGTGATCAAAGACCGCAATGTTTCCACTGGTCATGTAGGCAATATGGACTCGATGGCCGTCCTCGACCAAACGAATGAGCGTCCCGCCCATGCTGATCACGTCGTCGTCCGGGTGAGGGCTAAAGCACAGGCACGTTTTGGTCGTATCTTTATTCGCCGGGTGGTACTCGATCGTGTCCTGCATCCAGCGGAAGACGCGATGGGCAATCTTTTGGGCCGGACCGTGGTGCCGCAGCAACTGATGCAGGTCGTGCTGGCGGAAATCTTCATCGTCAAGCTTGAGCAGGGCTTTACCCGAGCGTTCGCACAGCCACAGCACGGCGCGCTTGATGAGCGATTCCTCCCACTCGACTTTCTCTAACAGCCAGGGCACGGAGATGCCGGTCAGTGCACCGGCTGCCGGTACATCGAGCAGCGCGCGCGCGTCGGCGTGCTCTAATAAATACGATGCCGGGATGCGATCGGTGATATTGCCCTCGAGCGTTTCCGCTACGATTTTAGCTTTGTGTTCTCCCAGGGCGAGCAGCAAAATATGGCGTGAGGCCAGAATCGGCGACAGGCCCACCGTCAGAGCCTGGAGCGGCACATTGGACTCTCCAAAGAAATCACTGGCACAAGCCTGGCGGGTGATCGGATCCAACGTGCACAAGCGCGTGCGGCTCTTCTTCATCGAAAACGGTTCGTTGAAACCAATGTGCCCATTGCGCCCAATGCCCAGCAGCACTAGGTCGAAGCCGCCCGCGCTGTGGATCGCATCGTCGTAACGCCGGCAGTGTAGTTCGACATCGCTGGCAGCAATTTGGCCATCAAAGCAATGCACGTTTTCGGGCTGCAGATTGACGTGATCAAAGAAATGCATGCCCAACCAGCGGCGATGGCTCTGCGAATTGTCCGGCGACAATCCGTAGAATTCGTCCAGACAGAAGACGATTACATTGGAAAAATCGAGCCCCTGTTCGCGGTGCAGGCGAATCAGCTCACGGTACGTTCCTACCGGAGTGCTGCCGGTGGGCAGGCCGATGACAGTAGTCTGCCCCAAATCGGATCGTTCGCGAATTAAACGCGCGATGATCTGCGCCGCATGTCGGGCTAAATCCTTGCCCGTTTGAAATACAAAAGCGGGCATGTGGGTGCCGGCGACGGGTCGCGCGCGTTGGGCTGAAGCTGGAGGATTGGCTGTAAATTCAGTCGATGTCACGGATGGTATCTTTGGTAGAGTGAAGGCCAAGGCTGCCGGCCTGCGATCGGCAGTGGACAGGGGAAGCGATGGTTCGGGCTCGTCTCCGCCGCCGGTGCAGCTCCTTCTAGTTTTGTCGAAAGGGACGCTTTGAGCAATGTTTAGTCCCGTTTTGCCCACTCATTTACTCAAAACATCGCTGCCACTCGCTAACCTGGCCGACCGCGCAGGCTGAAATCGATCCTCAGCCATGAAAACAGGCAGGCATAGACGGGTGCCAAACGCTTAAAGGGAGCCTGCGAGTTGTACATAAAAGCCGAATGTATCGACGCCATAAGAGCTAATCCACCCAAACACGCCTGATGAGTTGCCTATCACCGGTTGCGAGCCGACGCGAGCGGCTTATCATGTTCTCAGCTAGTTTCAATCAGCCATCAAAATCCGTGCGCTAGCCAGTCGCAGGAGTCTCACCATGTCACAAAATTCGCCAAAGCAATGGTTTAATCTCGAAGAGCGTTTTTATAACGAGATCGATAATCGATTGCTTGAGAAACTGCGCAGCAATATCTCCAAGGAGAAGACCGCGCAGGATATCATGCGCTTGACCGGGCTGGCAGACGTTAATCTGGCAGGCAAGATTGCAGAGCTCGACGTGACGCCGGAGACGTTGGCCGCATTTCGCCTAGTGCCGTTGATCGCGGTGGCATGGGCCGATGACCGCGTAGAGGCAAACGAGGAATATGCCATCAAAATCGCAGCCGAAAAAGCTGCAATCGCCGACAATTCGCCAGATATGGAATTGATTCAAGCTTGGACTCGCCGGCGTCCGCCAGTGGAGCTGTTCAATGCGTGGTGTGAATATGCGCGTGCATTGTCCAATTCACTGGCCGAAGAGCATCGTCAAACACTGTCCAGCGAGATGCTGCAACAAGTTAAGTCCGTGGCAGCCGCGTCAGGCGGCGTCCTAGGTTTTGGGAGTGTCAGCAGCAGCGAGCAGGATATCATTGACCGCGTTGTCAAGTCGCTGAGTTAGCTAGCTAGCCGCCGGGCGGCATGCGAACGTATGCGCGGTTGCCCTGCGGCTGATGGGCGGCTAATGGGAGGCGCAAGCCGCACTACCGTTACGAGCTGCCGCCTCTTCTCAGCCAACTCTTTTTTTCGCTCGCTAGCGAATGCTTTAAGCCTGCTGCTTGCTATCCGCGTGCTACGTTTCGATAGAGATTCGTAGAACCGTGCCCTGGACTGGGGTGCCAAAGGTAGGACGCTTCGGGATGCGAGCGGAACATGGACAGTTCGATCGACACAATCGCGGATGGCAACATCTGCCGGTGGCCGCTGCGCTGCGCCAATCAAGCATGTTGTTCCGGCTTCCCCGCGCCCGGCGGGCTGGTGGCTGCTTAGCGATTCTGCTGTGCAGCCTGCTGAGTATGTTGCCGGGCGGGTGTGCTCGTCTGCAGTTGCCGGCGATCGATCCCAGCGGCAACAGTATCTTTCTGCCTTGCCCCAATACTACTCAGCTAACTTTACCCAGCCTGCATGGTCACAAAGGCCAGCCGGGCATGATTCCGCAGCCAGCCTTCGCTGCTCCGGTTACGCCACCGCCGTGCATCGATGGCAGTTGCAACACGGACAACAAAAAGTCCAAGCATCAACTTTTAAAGCAGCACAAGCTTGGGCATAAGCTTGAAAGCCACTTTCGTGCGCCGGGTAAAGCGGGCGAGATCCAGTTGACACCCACGCGTGTGGTCGCACCCGTTGGCGGAGAGGTCGTGCTGCTGGCTGGCATTTGCGGACCGGATGGCTATTTAGTCAAACGCGAACCGCTCGAGTGGATGCTGGCACCTAGCAGTGTCGGCACTTTTATTGAAGTTGGCGACGATTCACCGGGCCACTTGATCAGTTCCTTGAGTCTGCATC
>JBEBXX010000275.1:0-4466 GCA_040391435.1 Aureliella helgolandensis
TCAGGAGTGGGTGGCCGAGGCGCTGGAGCAGCTCCCTGAGGATTTCCGCTTGGTGCTGCTGATGTACTATTTTGAAGAATTGAGCTATGCGCAAATCGCGGAACAACTCAAGATTCCCCTGGGCACGGTTATGAGCCGGCTCAGCCGCGGTAAGACCCATTTGAAAGCCGCTTTGGAAAAATCCGATTCGGCTCAAAATTTGCCTGACTGAACCACGGATCGCCTTCCGCGCCGTCGAAGCTGTAGAAAGAAGTTCCTCACATGCGACCAGACCAACAGCCTGATGACCGAGTGTTGCGCGCGGCCTTGCTCAACGTCGATCTGCCGAGCGGTCTGCAGCAGCGGTTGCTCGATCGTCTGCGCGCCGAAGCCGCCGAGTGTGGCCAGGTGCCAGCCGCCGAGTGTGGCCAGGTGCCAGCGACCCACAATGCGGATCGGAACGACACGCCCGTGGTGCTTGCTGCCCGCGATCTGCCGCACAATGGCAAGCGGTCGCGCAGGACACTGTGGGCCACGGCCCTCGCGCTGTCCATCGTCGCGTTGGCTGCACTGGGCATATATCAGTGGACGCGGCCGGCATCTAGCATGCAGTTGGCCCAGTTCACCCTCAAGCAGCTCGATCGCTTGCTGAGCGATGAAGCGTCGTGGCAAACCGATTTTGACCCGCAGCTACCCGAGCTAGCCGTGCTCCAGGGACAGTTGCGATCCACCATCCGGCCGATTGGTTTCCAGGATCAAGGCGGCGGACCAGTGGCCGAGCACTGCCGCGTGTGGAAGCTCTACTCGATGGCTACGCACAAGGTCTTTTTCGTGTTTGATTTTAAGCAGGCCAAGTCCGTGCCGTCGTTGACTCGACAACTGCAGGAGCTGAGTCGCAGCAGTGGTGGTTGGTCGGTAGTGGCCATGCAAGCCGATGGTCGAGTCGTGGTGGTGGCCGTCGAAGGCCGCGTGGACAGCTATCTTTATCAACTCCAATCGGCTTAAATGGGGACTGTCGTCGCTCCCATCGTTTAGTTCCGCTAAGGCGCTGGCATGCCGCAGGTGCGCTTATTAGGTCTCGTGCTGTTTATCACCGCTATCTTTTTGGCGATGGCCGCCGCCGCCACACGCACGACTCACATCCGCTTTAAGCAACCCGCCCGTGAAAACGGCACAGTGACTGGCCCAGGCTGGGCAGCACCCTCTGCACAGCCTGCTGCCCCCGCCTGGCCATCTACGCCCGATTGGCCCGCGAAACCCGATTGGCCAGCGAAACCGGTCGACCCCGCACTGCCGCCTACTGCGGTCGATCGTTCGCCTGGCGTCGGCAACGCGTCCTGGGCGGGCGCGTGGCAGGGCGCGTGGGACAGCGACCTTGAATTCACCGCGGTTCCGGTGGTCTACCCGCTGCTCATCGCCGCCAGCCTAGGTCTTTTGCTGTGGTTTGTGCCCGCCACGCTGGGCAGTCGCAAGCCGCCGCGGAAGCGCCGGCGCCGCTAATGGTTTGTCCGACAGCAGCCTAGCGCTCTATTGCCTGTGACCGCCGGGCTCAAGTGCGCAGTCCCTGCGAGCTTGCAGTGCGAAGTTCAAACTACGGAACCTCTTGCAGCAAGCGGCTCAGGCGGCCAGCCAGCAGGCTCAGGTCGCCTCCGAAGGCTTGGCGAAAATCTCTCTGGCGGACATGCGCTGCGTACTCTCCAAAGGGTCGCGCGGCTAATGCGCTGGAATACTGACGCAGCTCGGTAGGCATGCGTTCGGACAAGTAAAACGTGAGTGCCCAACTGAGATCATAGGCCACTTGCGGGGAACGCTGAAACAATTCATCGGAAGTGGTCAGACTCTGAAGCTGTTCGAGCAGCACGGCCGGTTGGCTGACCAGGCTACGCAGACGTTGCGCCCGCGACCTGTCGATGCGGCTTAGCGTAGTCCCCTGCTGCTGCCGCAAATCATACACGCTGGGCTGCTCGAACATGCTGGCCAAACCTTCTACGAACCACAGCGGATCCAGGCTCAGCCGCTGATGAATGCCCGTGTTGTATGCCAGTTGATGCACCGCTTCATGCACGATCGTGGCCTCGGTTTCGCTCCAGTTCGTCGAGCTTGCGGTGGCTCGCCCGGCCGCCGCCAACGCTTCCTGGGCAAAGTCGATGTTGTACAATGCGCAGCGATTGGTCCGTGGTGAATAGCAGCCGACCAGCGAGTAGGGCAACTGCTGAGCGTCCGCCTGCGTGTGGGCCAGAAACTCGTCGCGGGTGGCGTAGACCACCACGCACAGGGGAAAGTCGGGCCGCCGCAGCGACCACTGGCGAACTTCAAAATAGCGCACATAGCCTGCCAGTAGGCTGCTGAACCGACTGCGCCAGCGCTCGGCTTGGCCCACAGGAGCGGCCAGCACATAGGGCCCGAAAACCACGCTTTCGTATCTGGCTCCCAACTCATTTTGCAGTTGCGCGCGGGCTTCGGCGGTCGACTGCGGCGCAAAGTCGACTTGCAGCGTGCGGTAGGCTTCGACGTCGGACTGTTCCAGGAACTGCATTCTGCCGCTGGCTTGGAGGACGACCGCATCGTGCCTCCCCCAATGCACCGGCAGGCCTGTGATACGCCCTCCGGCTACGTCGACTTCGAACAGCTTGGGGGCCTGCGCAGGCTGACCCGGCAGCGGTGCAGGGACGCTAGGCGGCTGGGCTGTGGGGCTGGGCAGTTGAGCTGGGGCGAGCCCTGGTGGCAGCACGCCACACAACACCCCCAGGGCCGCGCCGATGCGGGCCAGTCCAAGAAGCCGCGCAAGCATCCGAGGTCCTCCAAGTAAACTAGAACAGCGAGTTTGAGTTCAACTCTAGATCGCAATGGGCTGGTAAGTCGCCCTCCGAGCGAGTTACCATGGCCTGAAATCGATGGCTGCCTTAGTTCTTCTCTCTATAACGGTTATGCGATGAATTCCCCTGGCCACGCCCAGCTTGTTTCGTGCTGGCTACTCACACTACTCACATTGGCCGCAGCTCACGCACAGGCTCCGCCCGGCGGTAGTTCCGCTGCAGCCAAGCCTGCGTCAGCCGATTCTGCCGATTCTGCCGGCTGCCAGGCCCAGAGCCCCGACGGTCAGTTGACTAGCGATGGGCTAAGTAGCGGTAAGTCGCTTGGCGATGAGACGCTTGGCGATGAGGCGCTTGGCGATGAGACGCTTGGCGATGAGGCGCTTGGCGATGAGGCGCTTGGCGATGAGTCGCTTGGCAATGAGTCGCTTGGCACTGCAGCAGCGGTGAACCTTCCGGCGGTGCGGCGAACCCTACGCGAGCTTGAATCGAGTCAATTGCTCGTCCGCGACGCGGCCGAGCAGCAACTGATCGCGATGGGCGTAGGGGTGCTTCCCCATCTTCCCGAGGTGACGCCTCGCATGGCTGGAGAGCTGAGAGTGCGTCTGCAGCGCGTGCGCGAAACGCTGCAACAGGCCAAGATTGGTCTCGATTTTCAGCCGAGCCGCGTGACGCTGCAGGGCAAGATGCCGTTGATCAACGCGATCGAGCAGATCATGGAACAAACACATAACCCAATTCGCCTCGAAAATGGCGAAGCGGTCGCCCAGATCTCGGTCGAACTCGCCCTAAGCAATGCTCCGTTCTGGGAGGCTGTGGAGAGCCTGCTGCAACAATCTGGCCTGCGTGTAGCTGCCTTTGCCTCAGCCGAGCGCGAATTGGTATTGTCGCCGGCGATGACCTCGCAGCGGCAGCCGGGTGCGGCCTCGCACAGCGGGCCGTTCCGTATAGAGATGACTGGGATCCGCAGCACCTTGCCGTTCAATTCTCCCATCGAAGGCCAGCTTGAACTGTCCTCAACTCTAACCTGGGAGCCGCGTCTGAAGCCAATATATATGCAGGTCCCGATGGGCCAAGTGCGAGCCGAACTGGTGAGCGGAGGGACGCTCAACGCTACCAATCCGCAAGCTGCTCCCGAGTTGCCGCTAGACCTGGGCGGTTGCTCCACTCAGTTCGACTTGTCGCTGCAACGCCCTGAGCGGGCAGCAATCAAGATCGCGAAATTGACTGGCGAGCTGCTGATTGCGGTTCCAAGCCAGCCGCACCAATTCATATTCACAAAATTTACCGGCCCAGCGCCGCAGTCGGAAAAGTTTGGCGATGTAACGGTCACGCTCGAGGGCGCGCGGCGCACGGGAGCCGTGTATGAGGTGCGTTTGTATGTCGATTTTGGTCAGGCGCACGGCGCGCTCGACTCGTTTCGAAGCTGGATATCGACCAATGAAGCCTATCTGCTAGACGCGGCCGGCCAGCGGCTCGATAATGCGGGCTCCAGCACTTATGCAGTCACGCCCCACGCGGCTGGCGTGGCTTACCTCTTTGAGATCGACGGCAAGGCGCAGAACTACAGGCTGATCTACGAATCGCCGGCGGCTATTACTATGCAGACGGTGCAGTTCCACCTGCGCGATATCGAACTTCCGTGAGCGAGCAGTGCTGATGAGGCAGTTGATC
>JBEBXX010000276.1:0-4464 GCA_040391435.1 Aureliella helgolandensis
GTTTTCTATCGGGCGTTCTCCTCGCCCGCATTCGCCGCCACACTGTTTCCATGGGTTCCGCTGCGCTCCACCCATGGCTAACAAAATCCGCGGCTCTGCCGCTGGCAACCTCCGCTTCAAAGCCATTCTCCCACGCATCGCCAACCGCAAACGCGATCAGAGCAGAGTGACCCCGCTGCTCCGCATTTGTGCCTTTGTGCCTTTGTGAGAGCCCCGCCGGCATCCGGTCGGCGATAGGTATTGTGGGCCGACATCGGGGCACGGCGTCGGGCGACCCAGCAGGTTGCTGAGTGAGTGGGAACTACCTATCAAAGGGTAGTGGTCCGAAGGCTATCTCTCACGGAGGCACCAAGGCACTGAGTTGAGCGACCATGGGCTTTAGCGGATTCGAGTTTGGCGTCGCGTCAAGCGTTAAACGTTCGAAGCCACAGCGAATGATCGCTGGTCTCCGTGCCTTCGTGCCTTCGTGGGAACAAAAAGAACTTGGGTTGGTCACACCGGGCAAGGTGCGTACTGCGCGAGTGAAGCTGGCATTAAATCGCAACCGGAAATTCTTAAACACTGGACCAACCGCGAAGTAGCTCGGCGCTGGCTGACGCTCTGCCCCAAACGCGCAAGTCACTGTGCTCTCGTTACTGTGCTCTCGGCCGCAGTCAATGCATTTCTTATGTTCGCGGCCAATAGTCCAAAGTATAATGCTCCCTAAGTGATAGACCAGCCAACCGCACTGATGAGAACTTTGTTGATGAGAACGTTACTTCTAGCCACATTCCCTTTGATTGTTGCCTTGGGGATTGTGTCATCCGCAGTACAAGCACAAGCCCCCGTGGCACAAACCAACTCTCATGCAGGCCAACAGTTGCGAGTGATGAGTTACAACATGCATCATGGTCGCGGAGCCGACGATCGAGTGGACTTGGAGCGAGTGGCAAAGGTCATCAACGACTGCCAGCCGGACTTGGTCGCACTACAGGAAGTCGATCACCGCACACAGAGGAGCGGTAGCGTTGACCAAGCTGCTACACTGGCCAAACTGACCGGTATGCACGCACAGTTCGCCAGGCAGATCGATTTTGAAGGTGGCCAGTATGGACAAGCCCTGCTATCGCGCTGGCCACTATCGGACTTACGTATTCACTGGCTCCCCGGCGAACCCGAGCGGGAACGGCGTATCGTAGCAACCTGTTCGGTCCAATTGCCTGGGAAGCAACTCCTGTTTGGTACCACTCACCTGCATCACAACAACGCCGACTTACGACTGCGTCAAGCAAGCGCGATTACCGATAGCTTGCACGATCTGCCCGCAACAATCATTCTGGCCGGGGATCTCAATGCCGAACCCGAGCATCCCCCAGTCACCGAACTGATCAAAAACTGGACAGTCGTTCACTCAGCTACCGAACTGCTGACCTTTCCTGCCGTCGAGCCCATCAAGCAGATCGACTATATCTTTTATCGCCCCAGAGACAGACTGCGTGTCGTCTCATCGCAAGTTATTAATGAAGCAGTAGCTTCTGACCATCGCCCACTTTTGGCAGTACTCGAGTGGGTTAAGGATCGGCGATAGCAGTACTGCAGGCCCCAAATTTTCCGCTAAGAGTTAAGTTGGTAATTGACTCGACGCCGCCTTGCATCCGCTAAATAGATTCGCTTGTTAACTCCGTGCCTTGGTGCCTCCGTGAGAGAAATTTTCAAGACGGTAGCGTGACCGATGTCTGGGTAGGTGTGCTGGGTGTGGTGGCCGAATAACGCTGCACGTCGGTCAACTGCGATGCGGCTCTGTCGCTCGAGGTTGCCAGCATGTCCGCGACCGGATTGGCGCCACTGCGGCTAGTGATGTCTGAAAATCGCGCTGTTTTCTCGCTCACCGGGAATTGCTGCCCTAGTGGCAGATCCACAGATCGTTTAGAAAAAGATGCTCAACCGAACTCCCAGCCAGTTTCAATGGTAGACCCGCTGCAACGAGGCACTGAACTGTGAATTGCAACTCACTGGAAAGCATGCTTGATGGCTGTCCCGGCCCCGAATGACTCAAATGCAGCAAATTTTGACCAAATGTTGCCCGAGCAGCCCATCGATCGCTTCCTGCGGCCAGTGGCCCGCTACATGCATGTCGAGGCCACGAGCGGCGTGGTGTTGCTGCTGTGCACGCTCGTCGCGCTGGTCGCGGCCAATTCGCCGTTTGCCGAGGCCTACCTGGGCTTCTGGGAAACGAATATCGTGGTCGCCTTTGGCAGCTTTGATTTCGAACAATCCCTGCATCACGTGATCAACGATGGGTTGATGTCCATCTTCTTTTTTGTGATCGGACTGGAAGTCAAACGCGAAATCGTGCACGGTTCGCTGTCGGATTGGCGACAAGCCTCGCTGCCCATAGCCGCCGCCGTGGGAGGCATGCTCGTGCCGGCCGCCCTGTATTTGACCGTCCAATACGGCGAACCGGGCATGCGTGGTTGGGGCATCCCGATGGCCACCGACATCGCCTTCGTCATCGGTTGCTTGGCCCTGCTGGGCTCGCGCGTGCCGCACAGCCTGCGGATGCTGTTGCTGTCGCTGGCAATCGTCGACGACATTGGCGCCATTTTGGTAATCGCCATCGGTTACACCGAATCGCTCAATGGCAATTACCTGCTGATGGCAGCCATTGGCACGTTCATCATCCACACCTTCTCGCGGATCGGCGTACGCAACTTTCTGCCGTACATCATCGTGGGCACCGCGGCCTGGCTGGCCTTGCACGATTCGGGCATCCATGCGACGCTGGCAGGCGTGATCTTAGGGCTCATGACCCCGGCCAAACCAGTGCTGCTCCCCGAGCGATTTCGAGAATATCTCCGCGACAAGAAGGAGGCCTTTCAGGACAGCCACTGGAACTTGCGGCGACACCGCGCCGAGGTCGTCCGCGAGGTGCAGCGTTTGAGCCGCGAGACCGTCTCGCCACTGGAGTACCTGGAGACCACGCTGCATCCGTGGACCGCCTACCTGATCATGCCGATCTTCGCCCTGGCCAACGCCGGTGTGCGGATTGATGTGGCGCATATCGGTGACTCCGTCGCGCTGGCAGTCATCCTGGGGCTGGTCGTGGGCAAGCCGCTTGGAATCGTGATTTTTAGTTGGTTGGCCATACGCCTGGGATGGGCGAAATTGCCGCATGACATCAGTTGGTCGATGCTGGTCGCCGGCGGCTGTCTGGCCGGTATCGGTTTCACCATGGCCTTGTTTATCGAAGGCCTGGCTTTCCAGGGTGCCCCCATAGGCACGGCCAAGTTTGGCGTCCTAGTCGGCTCGGCCATTAGTGCCGTGCTGGGCATGTGCCTGCTGCTGTTGACTTTGCCTAAACGCAAAGCCAGCCATGCTGCCAGTGAATCGCACTGAGCAAGTGAGAATCGCTCCTCAGTCGTCCGGACTCTCGAAATCTGCGGCCGCAGACGCTCGGGCGACACGCAGGCCGAGTCAGTACAGGTGGCATATTCCGCACAATGGATGCAACCCATTAAACAACCTCTCCAAGCCGAGGGCTTTGGTTTGAGAGCGGCGGGATGATCGGCCGAATGCTTAACATGGCTTTCACCTGTGGGTGTGCCGGCGCGTTTGCTGCGAGTAGCGCAAACGCTAGCCGTCGATGAGAGCCTGTTTAGACCGCGACAGGAATCAGGGAGGATTTGCTGTGCCAAAATTCGTCAAGCGGGCCGCCGTATTAAGCATTGTGTGGGTAGCTGCTCATGCTGCCGCGTCTCAAGCAATCGCGCCTCAAGCCGCATGGGGCGCGGATCACGAATTCCCCGTGATGAATTCGGTCGGTCGCTTCTTTGGCGTGGGCTACACCAAGGGGGGCTACCACGCGGCGCAAGACGGACGCCTAAACGCAATCTCCAGTCGGCATCCCGCCGCCGACTACCGCCCGAGCGGCCTGCCGCCTTACGCCCAACCAATCTATAGCCAGCCAATCTATGACCAGCCAATCTATGACCAGCCACTGCATGGCTCTCCCGCTAACGGAGCGGCCCCCGCGCTGGCCCCCGCATTAGCCACCGACACCAGCCAGGCGAACAATGTGCCGCTGCCCACGCTGCCAGTTCGCAGCGCAGCAAGCTCACCCGCGGCCACGCAGACCGAGCAGACATTCGCGGTCGCTGCGCCCGTTCATCCGTATCAACCACCACCGCGCGGGCGAGGACAACCAGAGCAGTCTGTGCAGCAGCCACCGGCTGCAAAGTCCGCACCGGGCGACGCGGCACGGCCTAGCGCGACTGCCCCCCTGCCAAGCCCCAGCGATCGACCGCTTTACGATGCGTCGGCAGGCCTCCCAACGGTGCGCGAGGTAGGGGCTTTCTCGATCCTCGACACGGGCTTTCCGATACCCGTCTATCAAGTTTCAACTCACGCTTCAACGCACCCTTCAACCCAGTCCAGTGGCGCGGAAGTCATCAATCGCTACCGCTAAGCCACGGCTGGGCTTCTGGC
>JBEBXX010000277.1:0-4460 GCA_040391435.1 Aureliella helgolandensis
GGCGGAGATCGTGTAGCCGAGCATGGGCCAGTGGAACTACCAGACGGTAACCGTTAAGGGTTCCACGATTCGAGTCGAGCTCAACGGTAGCGTGATTCTCAATGGCGACTTGAGCAAGGTCACAGAGTTCATGGCCAATAGCCCGCATCCAGGCAAGGATCGCACAAAAGGCTACTTTGGTTTCGCTGGCCACAGCGACCCAGTTCGCTTCCGGGCTGTCGAAATTCGCGGCGAATAAACCTCGCGGCCGATCGCAGGCTACGCCCCTTCGCCCAATCAACTAGGGCGAGGGGCAATGAGGCTTGCGTGGTATCGCAATGTGCTGCGCGACTTAATCCTAGCGACTGCCTGGGGTCTCAAACTGGAGCAGCGGCGATAAGCTAGTCAGCGATGCTAGCGTCGATCGGTAGCTACGATTTGGCCGACGATAATCCAGACGCCCACGAAGAATGCTCCGAGCATTGCGTGAAACCACTCAAGTGACATGTTCGATTGCCTGCGCGTAATAGAAAACAACTTGTCGCGTCGTCCTTGCGCAAACCCATGTGGATTCCGATCCTGAATCCAGCTCTACGATACGTATTGAGTGTAGGAAAGAAAACCTTTTTTGGCTCGTATTATTTCGCCGAAAGAGCTCAGACAGCGGCAGAAATATTTTTTTGGCCTGAGCCACAGCTATTACTGCCCGAGCCTACGCAGTCGGCAGACTTTAGCCGATTGTCAGCGTCGGTGTCACGTCCGATGGCAAGCCCACAGGAGCAGCCGCCCCATCAGTCGTTGATCTGAAATAAGCGACGCAGGGCATCGACCATCGACGCGTGATGCGAGCTATCGGTATTCTCGCGCAGGGCTGTCAACGGCGGATGAAGTATTTTGTTGACCAGGCGGCCAAAGGCAACATCGATGTCTTTGATCGTTTGCGGATCAACGCCGCGCGATTCGAGCTTGTTTACCAAGCGGCGAAACTCATCCTCCTTAACCCCCTGGGCCTGTTCGCGCAACTTTTTTATCGTAGGTGCCGAACTGCGATAGACACTCTCGCCGAGAAACTTGCGAATCTCGCTATCGACTATCTGTTCGGCTTTGGGCCACTCGTGCTGGCGAGCCTGGATGTTGCGGTCGCAGACTTGCTGTAGATCATCGACCGAATATAGATACACGTCCGACAGATCCGCGATCGACTGTTGAAAGTCTCGCGGCACGGCCAAGTCGAGAATCAACACCGCGCGGCTGCCGCGTTTGCTGCGAATGGCTTTGAAGCGCTCGAGCGTCATGATTGGCTCGCTAGAGCTGGTCGTGGACACGACCAAGTCCGACTCGGCCAGGCATTCGTCCAGCGCTTCCCAGGGGCGGACCTCCGCTTTAAACTGCTTGGCCAAATCGGCCGCTCGCGCTTGATTGCGATTAACGATCCGCACCGACTTGGCTCCTGCATCGATCAGATAGCGCAAGGTCTCCATCCCCATGTCGCCAGCACCGATCAGCAGAATCCGCTTGTCGTCGAAACGCTCGAAAAAGCCCGCCGCGATTTCGCTGACCGCCACGCTCGGGACACTGATCCGTCGGCGATGGATCTCGGTCTCATTGGCCACGCGGCGAGCTACCACGGTGGCACGCTGAAAGGCCTGATGCATGAGTGTACACGCGGTTTCGCCCTGGCAAGCCAGCTCGTAGGCCGCTTTGACTTGCGACAGAATTTGAGCCTCACCCACAATCATGCTGTCCAAGCTGGCGGCCACCATGAACAGGTGTTTGAGCGTGTCGGGCCCACTGGCCGCAGTCAACTGCTGGCTCACCTCATCGAAGCGGACAGCATGGTAGCCAGTAACGAAATCTCCCAAGGCGGTGGTGCTGGGCAGGCGGTCTGCCTTGGCGCTGGCACAATACAACTCCACGCGATTGCAAGTGCTCAACAGCACCGCTTCGGTTTCGGGAAATTGTGTGCAAAACTTGCGCAGCGCGTCGATGACCTGTTCGGTGGAAAAAGCCAATTTCTCGCGCACATCCAGGGGCGTGTGGTGGTGGCTCCAGCCTACCATAGACCAGTGCATCACCAGCGCGTCTCCAATGCAAAGGCGCTGCGTGCTGCCTGCGCCGCGGGTTGCCCATGCGATCCGTAGAGAACCACGGCCAACACCAGCACCATGAATATGAAATTGGCGATCGCCAGGTAAGCGCTCCGCCGGCCACCGAGGGCTCCACGCGAAGCCAATTCTAAAATGGCTGCGAGCAAGACCCACATAAACAAAGCAAACGTAAATACAATTCCGCCGCTGAACCAGGCGATCTGCCCTTCGCGGTTGAAATTGAGCACGATGCCTGAGATCAGCCCGATGCCCAAGCCCAACAGGCTGGCAAAAATGCTCATGCGGTTCATCGACTGCAGAAATTCCAGGGTCGGAAGCTTGATCCGGGCTCGCACCACCCGACGCGATTTCAGCAAATAGGACTGAATTAAATACATCGATCCGAAGGCAGAGCCCAGAGCGATAAACATCGTGCTCACCAGCAGGCCAACTCCATGGATGATGCGCCACAGATTGATGGTGGTCTCAGGATGAAAGGCTGGCGCGCCGCGCAGCAGGAGTCCCAAGCCGATGAGGGTCAGCACGAGCGGAATGAGGAATAGACCGATCGAGCCGTTGGGATTGCGGATGGTCAGGATCAGACACACCAGAGCTAGTCCCCAGGCGCCTAACACAGCCCACTGGAACCAATTGGACAGCAACTGAGGCGGATCATCCGCAGCCGTCAGGGGCAGAAATTGGTTGAAAATAAACAGGCTGTGGGCGATCAGCCCCAGCACTAGCCCGCCCACCAGCAGCAGAGTTCGGCCTGGGAACTTGAGGTAGATGCGCGCCGCTTCGAGTCCCAGCACCAGAAGGTAGCTGAGCAAGAAACATGACACGGTAACTCCGGCAAGCACGGCACTAACTTTCAATCGAATGCCAACAGATCTCGGTTGCAGTCCGTATCAATTATGGCTCAATCCATTCCCTAAACAGCACCCCGCTCTTGGGGACCGCTGGCAGCCGCAGGCCGTATTGCGGCCGCAGGTCTGAAGGTGGTTCTGGCGAGCGGGCGGGCCAAGTGCGCGCCGCACAGCTCAGCGGACGACCACGCTCAGTCCCACTCCTCTTCTTCGTCCTCTTCCTCTTCGTCGTCGTCCCAGTCGTCGTCCTCTTCGTCATCGTCATCTGCGGCGTCGGCATCCTCGTCTTCTTCTTCGTCGAGTTCATCATCTTCGCCGTCGACCTCTTCCCAGTCGGCATCTTCCTCGAGGTCTTCTTCGTCCTCAATCTCCTCCTCTTCGTCGCTCTCCTCTTCTTCGTCGTCGTCATCCTCGTCGTCATCGTCGTCGAAGTCGTCATCGACATCGTCGTCTTCTTCATCGTCGTCGGCGTCGAAATCATCGTCATCATCATCGATGGCGGATGGCACTAAGGCTTGCTCCTCCAACAGGGGCTCGTCCACGTCGTGTGCATTTCTCTCAAGCAGCGCTGCGGCAGTAAAACTCATCTTCACAGTGGACTCCTTTGACTCCGAAACTAAATCTGCAGGTTCTTGATTGGCCAGCGCCAATAGATCTTGATTAACCCAAGCTATCCGGGGTAAGCGATCGGCAGATCGCAAACCAAACATTTGTAAAAATCGCCGAGTAGTCCCATAAAGATAGGGTCGCCCCAGTTCTTCACTACGGCCGCTGATGCGCACCAAGTCCAACTCCATCAATTGTTTGAGCACTTCGCTGCAGTTAACGCCGCGAATGGCTTCTACATTAGCTCGTAACACCGGTTGGCGATAGGCAACCAGGGCTAAAGTTTCCAAAGCAGTTTGGCTAAGTTTTAACGCGCCAGGAATGTGCGGCAAGCGTCTGAGCCAGGGCGCGAAGTGCGAGCGAGTCATCATTGCGTAGCCGCTAGCCACCTCTTCGATCCGGTACGCTCTCCCCTGACTGTCCAATTCCTGGTTGATTTGGCGGATTAGTGTACGCGCTTCCGTAGCGTCCGCCAACCCAGCTAGCTTGGCCAATTTGCGACTGGATTCCCCCTCGGGCGACAGAAAGATAGCCGCTTCCAACCGCCGCCGCTTGTCCTCAACCGATTGCTCTTCCGTCAAGTCCGTGTTAGGAGATTGTACATGCCCGTCGGCTAGCAAGTGGTGTATAAAAAACCAACGTCCCAGGCTGCTGGGCTTGCCATTTGCACCCAGCCGCGCTGTCCCTAGCGGATGGGCGCTGCTCGCCCTGCGCACCGCCGGCTGGCGCGCCAATGGCTGAGCATGCGGTGGGCGAGTATTTTGAGATTTAATATTCTGTCGCAAATGCATTTTCCATCCATTCTCGATCCCGAGTGGCGTAAGCTTCTAGCTTGCGAGCCCGTGGCGTAAGCTTCTAGCTTGCGAGCCGTGGCGTAAGCTTCTAGCTTGCGAGCCGTGGCGTAAGCTTCTAGCTTGCGAGC